>CAZIXH010000229.1:0-3921 GCA_964543055.1 uncultured bacterium | reverse complement strand
CCACGCCTCGGGTGTGCTGGTGCTGAGCCGGCGGGTGGGGGGCTATGGCCCCCCCGAGCAGGTGCTCTGCCACGGGTGCCTGGGCCAGGCTTTCGGGCACGTGGGCCACGGACGAAGCCTGGTGCTGGGGGGTCGCCCATGATGGAGGCGCTGCAGCTGCCGTTCTTGCAGCGGGCCCTGCTGGCGGGCCTGCTGGTGGGGGGGCTGGCCAGCTACCTGGGCGTGATGGTGGTACAGCGCCGCCTCTCGTTCCTGGGCGACGGGCTGGCCCATGCGGCCTTTGCGGGGGTAGCCCTGGGGCTGCTTCTGCACGAGGAGCCGCTCTGGGTGGCCATTCCCTTTGCGGTGGGGGTTTCGCTGGCCATCACCTGGGTACGCGAGCGTAGCAACCTGGGCGACGATACCGCTATCGGCATCTTCTTTGCAGTCTCGGTAGCGCTGGGGGTGCTGTTCATGTCGCTGCGCCAGGGCTTTGCGCCCGACGCGGTGGCCTACCTGTTTGGCTCCATCCTGACCGTGACCCAGACCGACTTGTGGGTGATGGGCCTGATTGCCCTGGGGGTTGCCCTCCTGGCCCCGGTCTGGAGCCACTGGGCCTATGCCACCTTCGACCGCGAACTGGCCCTGGCCGACCGACAGCCGGTGCTGCTCTACGACTACCTGCTCGCAGGGCTCATTGCCCTGGTGGTGGTGGTCTCGGTGAAGGTGGTGGGTATTGTCCTGATTGCAGCATTCATCGTAATTCCCGCCGCTACCGCCCGCCTGCTCAGCCGGACTTTTTCGGCCATGACGGTTATATCGGTTGTGATTGGGGTCTTTTCAGTCATTCCGGGGCTTGCGGCTGCTTATTTGTTCGATGTCCCGGCCGGTAGTGCGATTGTGCTGGTGCAGGCTTTGTTGTTTGCGATAGCGCTGACCCTGCGCCGATGACTGACAGGCTTGCGGTCAAGCTCAAAAGTATAAATTCTACTTTTTCTTACGGGATTTAGGGGTTTATACTTGGGTCATGTGGGTCTCAACCAAAGCACAGTACGGGTTAAGGGCCCTGGTAGAGATCGGCTTGCGTCAGCCAGAGGCGGTTCCCCTGAAGGACGTAGCGGATGTGCAGGGGATTAGCCAGCACTACCTGGAGCAAATTGCCGCCCAACTGCGGCGCTCCGGCTTCATCCGCAGCGTGCGGGGGGCCAAGGGGGGCTACAAGCTGGGCCGTCCGGTGGAGCGCATCACCGCTCTGGAGGTGGTGGAGGCGCTGGAAGGTAGCCTGGCACCCGTGACCTGCCTCGACGACCCCCAGTCTTGCTGGCAGACCGGCAACTGCTCTACCGAAATTTTGTGGAAAAAAGTGGACGATGCTATGCGGGGGGTGTTGCAACAGACCACCCTGAAAGATTTGATTGAGGAGCGCAAGCAGATAGAGGCCCGCAAGCTGGTGCAGATCGAGCCCGCGCTGCCAGTAGCCTATAGTCAATAGCTGATAGCTGATAGCGTGCTTTTGATTTGGTGCGTCCATAGGCCCTTTTTGAATCACTCAATGGGCTCATCGCACCTGTTAGGTATTCTCTCATGATTTACCTCGACTACGCCGCCACCACCCCGCTCGACCCCGAGGTGAAAGCTGCCGTGCAGGAGGTGCTGGCGGTCTATGGCAACCCCAGCTCGGTGCATGGGGAAGGCCGCCGGGCGCGGCAACTGCTGGAAGAGGGCCGCGAGCGCGTGGCCGGGGCGCTGGGATGCAAGCCCCGTGAGCTGGTTCTCACCAGCGGTGGTACCGAGTCCGATGCGCTGGCAATTTATGGGGTGGCGCTGGCTCGAGGTCGGGGTCACCTGGTGAGTACGCAGCTCGAGCACTCCGCTGTCCTGAGTGCTTTGAAGAACCTCGAGCGCCTGGGTTTCGAAACCACCCTGCTAAAGCCCGACCCCACCGGACTGATTCACCCCGAGCAGGTGGCCGAAGCGCTGCGTCCAGATACCCTGCTGGTTTCGCTCATGACCGTCAACAACGAAATCGGCACCGTGTATCCGGTCAGGGCGATAGCCGAGCTTTGCCAGGCCAGGGGCGTGCTGTTCCATACCGACGCCGTGCAGGCTTTTGGCACAGTGCCGAGCCGGGTGGAAGACCTGGGGGCCGACCTCATTTCCATTGCCGCCCACAAGTTCTACGGCCCCAAAGGGGCGGGGGCGCTCTACCTGCGGAAGGGCCTTGAACTGTTCCCCCTGATGCCCGGCAAACAGGAGCAGGGCTACCGGGGGGGCACCGAGAACCTGCCGGCGGTGTACGGGATGGGGCTGGCCGCCGAGAAGGCGGTGGCCCTTTTGAGCCAGGAAACGCAGAAGCTATTGCGCCTTCGGGAGCGCCTGGAATCGCAGCTACTGGCCATCCCTGGGGTCGAGCTCAACGGCCACTCCACGCTGCGCAGCCCCAAGCACGTCAACGTGACGGCCACAGGGGCCGATGGCGAAGGGCTCTTGCTGAACCTGGACCTGCTGGGTGTGGCGGCTTCATCGGGCTCGGCCTGCGCGAGCGGGAGCCTCGAGCCCTCGCACGTACTCCTGGCCATCGGGCGGAGCAAGGCCGAGGCTAGGGCTTCGGTGCGGTTCAGCCTGGGGCGCTTCACCACCCTAGAAGAGATAGACAAAGCCGCCGCTGCTTTTGCCGAAGCCGTGAGGCGCTCGAGGGTAGCCTAGCTTCCCACCTTTTGCCGCTCCTTCAGCACGGCTTCCCGCAACTCCCGCCTGAGCACCTTGCCCACCGCACTCTTGGGCAGTTCGGTGCGGAACTCATAGATGCGCGGCACCTTGTAGGCGGCCAGGTTTTCGCGGCAATGCTTGTCCAGCTCCTCTTTGGTCAGGGTCACGCCAGGTTTGGGCACCACAAAGGCCGCCACCGTCTCGCCCCGGTACTCGTCGGGCAGGCCCACCACCGCCGCCTCGGCCACGCCGGGGTGGGCAAAAAGCACTTCCTCCACCTCGCGGGGGTAGATGTTGTAACCGCCCGCAATAATCATGTCCTTTTTGCGATCTACAATGTAGAAGTAACCATCCTCGTCCATACGGGCCATATCGCCGGTGAGGAGCCAGTCAATCTTGATGGTTTTGTTGGTTTCCTCGGGGCGCTGCCAGTAGCCCATCATCACGTTGGGGCCGCGAACGGCCAGCTCCCCCACCTCGCCTACCGGCACCTCGCGCAGGTTTTCGTCCAGCACCTTGGCATCAATGCCGGGCATGGGCAGCCCAATGCTGCCAATCTTGCGCTCACCGGCGAGGGGGTTGCAGTGGGTGCTGGGGGCAGCTTCGGTCAGGCCATAGCCTTCAACCAGCTTGCCGCCGGTCAGCTGCTCAAATTTCTTGGTAACTTCGACGGGCAGCGCCGCCGAGCCGGAGATACAAACCTTGACCGTTCCAACCTTGCGTTTTTCGATGCCGGGGAAATTGTTGAATCCGATATAAAGGGTGGGCACCCCAGGGAAGTGGGTCACGCCATGCTTTTCGATGGCCTCGATGCAGGGCTTGACCTCGGGGCGGGGCAGCAGCACAATCTTGTACCCGGCGGCAATGCCATAGTTCATGGCCACGGTCATGCCGTAGACGTGGAAAAAGGGAATTGCGCCTAGCATCACCCCCTTGCCTTCCATGCTTTTGACCTCTTCGCCGCCCCAGGCCAGGCTCTGGTAGGTGTTGGCGACCAGGTTGCGGTGCGAGAGCATGGCCCCCTTGGAAACGCCGGTGGTGCCGCCAGTGTATTGCAGGAGGGCAAGGTCATCGGGCTTGGCGGGGTAGGGCTGGGCAATGGGGCTGGCCGCTTTGAGCGATTTTTTGAAGTCGTGGCGCTTGGGGTGCTGGGGCAGGTTGACCCAGCGCTTTTCCCGGCGGGCTTTGAGGGGAAAGAGCAGGTTTTTGGGGAAGGGCAGATAGTCTTGAATA
>CAZIXH010000228.1:0-2541 GCA_964543055.1 uncultured bacterium | reverse complement strand
GCTTCGGCAGCCAGTTTGAGTTTTTGCCCCAGCTCCCAGGCGGTGTGGGCATCAAAGCGCTCAAAGCGCAAACGGGCCTCCTGTTCAGCAATTCCGGCCAGGTCTTGTTCAAGGTTCAGCCGTTCACCCCCAAAGGAAGCTCCCGACGTTCGCTAGCGCTTTCGATAGCGGCCCCGAGCACCTCCATGGGCCGCACTGCCTGCACTGGGGGCACCGGGTTGGGCCCCTCTTGCCGGATGGCATCGCGCACCCCCTCGTAAAAGCGTCGATAGTCCCCAGGCTCCATGGGCACGGGCTCCGCCGCCTGATCGGGCCGGTAGAGCCAGCCTTCCGAGAGCGCGGGACTCCAGCCTGCCTGCCCCGGACGGAGGCCTTGCTTGAGCAAGGCTTCCTGGCCATCCAGCCCCCTGGACACAAAACTGGCCTCCGTTCCATGCACCACAAACCGCGGGCTTCCCCCCGGCACCAGTGCGCTAGCGTGCAGCACCACCCGCAGCCTGGGGTAGCGCAACAACACGTGAAAGTAGTCCGGGGCCTGTGCCTGGTAGCGTTGCTGGGCAATGTCGGCATACACCGCCAGGGGCTTGCCGAAAAGCTCGAGCGCCTGGTCGGCCAGATGCGGCCCCAGGTCGTACCAGAGGCCACTGCCCGGCCCGGCCTGTTCACGCCAGCGGTTCTGCACCTCGGGGCGGTAGCGGTCGAAGTGGGACTCGAGGTAGACCACCTCCCCCAGCACACCCTGCAACACCAGCTTTCGCAGGGTCAAAAAATCGCCGTCCCAACGACGGTTCTGGTAAACCGAAAGCACTTTGCCCCGCTCGGCAGCCAGGCTCGCCAGGGCTCTGGCCTCGCTCGCATGAATGGTAAAGGGCTTGTCCACCACCACATGTTTGCCGGCTTCCAGGGCCCGCCGGGCCAGGTCAAAGTGGGTAGCGTTGGGCGTAGCGATCACCACCAGATCAATCTGGGGGTTCTGGATCACTTCCTCGAAGGTCTGGCTGACCCAGACCTCGGGCCAGTCGGTGTGAACCTTGTCGGGCTGGCTGCTCTGGATGGTCACCAGTCGCAGGCCCGGTACAGTTTGAATAACCGGGGCATGGAAAACCCTCCCGGCCAGACCATAGCCAACTAAAGCCACATGCAAAGGGATGCTCATATTAATCTTTGAGGTATGACAGGCGCCTTAGCGTTTTCAGCTTTAGTTTATATTGAGCGGGAAGGTTCGCAGAAGGGTGATGGGGGAGGTCGCGGAAGAACTAATACCGACTCTGCGCGTGAGCGGCGCTAAACGCGCCCGTCACTTGCCGCGCCAGGGAGCGTGTCCGAGGGACTTGTATATCGCTTTTGGGTCACTTCTGAGCAGATTCGGTATTAGACTCCCGCCGGAAGGAGCTTGATATGAAGATTGGGATTGTGGGTGCGGGGTGGTGGGCAGGTTTTGCCCATCTACCCGCCTTCAAAGAGGCAGGGGCGGTAATTGCCGGCATCTACAGCCGAACCCCGGCCCATGCCGAGAAACTAGCCCAGCAGCACGGCATTCTGGCTTTTGAACGTTACGAAGACCTGCTGGCCGTCTGCGACGGGGTGGCTATTTCCACCACCGACGATACCCATGCCTCCCTGGGCATCCAGGCTGTACAGGCGGGCAAACACCTGTTTATGGAAAAGCCCCTGGCCCGTACTACCGAAGAAGCGCGGGCCATTCTGGAGGCTGCTATAGCCCTCGGAAGCATCGGCCTGACCGCTTTCACCAGCCGGGGCGACCTGGCCGCCGAGACCGCCCGGGAAGTTGTGCAGGCCGGAGAGATTGGCGAGGTGCTGTACCTGCGGGGCTACTTCCACGGCGGTTTTATGGGCGACCCCCAGGGCCCCACCTCCTGGCGGGCCAAAGCCGAAACTGGCGGAACAGGCGGTGCCGTGGCCGACCTGGGCGCCCATCTGTTTGACCTGGTCCGCATGGTCACGGGCCTCGAGTTCACGCAGGTGATGGCGCAGGGTCACATCCACTTCCAGCGAGCCGACCCCGTTACCAACCTCGACGAGGGAGCTCTACTGGCCCGGCTGGGCGGGGCCAGTGGGGCTTTTTCGCTCTCGAGGGTGCACATCGGGGCCGACCAGCGCCTCGAGCTGGAAATTCAGGGCAGTAAAGGAGCCCTGAAGCTCTCGCCCGCCCTGTGGGGACGGGGCAGCAGCTACACCCTCGAGCTGGCCCAACGCCCCGGCCACTACCAGCAAGTTCCTGTGGATGCTGGGTTCCTCCGGGGCCGCAATCCGGACGCTTCGTGGGGTTATTTCCAGTTTGTGGAGCTGGCCCGGCGCTTCATGGAAGCCGTCACCCAGAACCGACAACCCACCCCCAGCCTCGAGGACGGCCTGGCCGCCCAGAGGGTAATTGATGCCGCCGTGCAAAGCAGCCAGCAGCACGTCTGGGTGTCGGTTTAGGCGGAAAAAGTCCCGTTTCTCCCGACTGAACCTGTGCGGTGTTTGTTCATCGCCAATGGGATGAGCGTAATAGAGCGCTCTTCACGTATTTTGATCCGT
>CAZIXH010000227.1:0-14536 GCA_964543055.1 uncultured bacterium | reverse complement strand
GCCGGAAGGTCATCGGCCAGCACGGCGTAGGCGCCATCGCGGGTGCGGCGCTCGAGGGTGTAGCGCGATACCCGCGTAGGAGCCGTCCAGGTCAGGCGAAGCTGCACCGAGCCATCGGGGCCGGTTTGGGGCGTGGCTTGCAGGTTGGTAGGGGAGTCGGGGGGCTCGAGCGGACGTGAGGGTGTGGTGATATCATAATTGACCGCCGGGCTGCTACCCCCACTGTTCCGAGCTGTGAGGCGGTAAGTATAGGGGGTGCCGTACTCTACAGCGGTATCTGTGTACGTCGTCTCCGAAAGAGTACGAATAGGCGCGAAATCGCTACCCGGCGCCCTGCGCTCGAGCTGATACACACTGGCACCCGGCACTGCATCCCAGGTCAGAACTACCTGCGGGGTGCTGTCGGCGACAGCGCTGAAGTTCGTGGGCGCACCCGGCGGCTTGGTTGAACAAGCAGCCAGCGCCAGTAATGAAATCACAACCGTCAGGGCCCTTTGCATCCAGCTTCGTACAATCACTCCTCCTCCTAACCCCTCCCCCTAAACTTCAGAATTGCGATGCGGGCTTTCTAGGCCCGCGGAATCACCGGTACTGTCTCTTCAGTCGTGTTTTGCAGGTGTGCCTGCTCAATAAGCCCCTTCTCCCAGCCCAGATAGTACTGCTTGACCGAGTCGGAGGCCGAGCCTTCGGTGAGGTACTTTACGTTTGAGTACATGGGGGCTTTGTAGTCACGCACCTTGCCACTCCGGAGGGCTTCAATCACTTGTTTGATTCCCTCCTCTACCGTCCACTTCGGCTCAAAGCCCAGCATATTGCGGATTTTGGAAAAGTCCACGCGGTAGTTGCGCCGGTCACCATCGCGGCCCGAATCAATGAGCTCGGCATCGGGCACCAGCTTCTTGACTAGCTCGCCCACCATCCCCAGGGTCATGTTGCCTTCGTTGCTACCCACATTGAAGGTTTCGTTATGCACAGCTTCTTTGGGAGCCTCTACCGCCAGCATGACCGCCAACGAAGCATCATCCACATGCACAAAAGGCCGCCACTGGTCACCACCAAACACCGTAATCTTTTTGTCCACAATGGCCTTAGCGGTGAGCAGGTTGACCACCAGGTCGAAGCGGGTGCGGCCCGAGAGGCCGTAGATGGTACCGAAGCGCAGGATTACCACCGAGAAGTCGTCGCTCTGGAGCTTGTGCAGTACCTGCTCGGAGGCAATTTTGCTACGGGCGTACAGTGAAACCGGGTTCAGGCTGCTCCGCTCGTTGAGCACCATGTCGCTGGCCCCGTACACCGAGCAGGTACTGGCGAAGATGAAGCGCCGCACATGCATACCTTTGGCAATCTCAGCGATGGTACGGGTTGCGACCAGGTTGATTTCGATGGTCAGGTTTTCATCCAGGGCGCAGGCTGGGTCGCCCACCAGGCCACCCAGATGCACTACTGTGTCCACGCCTCGCATGGCCTCCACCACTTTGTCCACCTGGCGGAAGTCGGCCTGGATGATCTCTAGTTTGGGGTGATAGAGCACATTGGCTATGGGCTCCTTGCCAAACATCAGCAGGTCGAGCAGGCGAACGCGGTAGCCCCGCTCCAACAGCCGGGGCAGCAGACCCGAGCCAATATAGCCCGCACCACCAATCACCAACACGGTGCGTTCGTCAGTGGGGGAAACTGGCCTGGTGGCCCTACGTTCAGTCTCGGTGCGCTCCCAGAAATAGGCCCAGGCACGCGAACCCAGCAGCACACCCATCGTCAGGAACCCCGACAAGAACAGTACCGAACGGGGCGGATCCACAACCGGCAACATGAAGACCGCAAAGCCAAAAACAAGATAGGTCAGTGCGACCGCCTGGGCCACAATGAGCATTTTGTAGCGGCCCTGGTAGGCCCGGCCACGGGTATAGAATCCGCTCAGCACAAAGGCCACAAAGCTTATAGCGATCAGCATGGGCGCGTTGGCCAGGTAAATCTGAGCGTAGGCCCCCAGAAGCCGGGGGTCACCCGAGTTATTGTAGGCCCAGACCAGATGCAGCATCATGGCCAGGGCAAAACTGCCCAGTACCATGACCTGATCTGCCAGTATGCGCAGGATTACATCGGTAGTGAAGCGCAATTCCTTGAAATGAATCATGCTCTGCCCCTCCCTCCAGAGAAACCCACTATAGGCTTGCTTCTTCCATCACCCGCTCCACCGCATCTGCCACGGCTTGCATGTGCTGGGGCCCCAGGGTAGGGTGCACCAGGAACATCAGCGAGGTTTCACCCAGCTCCCTGGCTACCGGCAGGCGTTCGGCGGGCTGCCAGCCGCGCTTGGTGAAGGCTTTCTCGAGGTAAATCTCCCCACAGCTTCCAGTAGTACACGGAATACCGGCTTCGGAAATGGCCACCATGATGCGATCCCGGCTCCAGTCCGGCTTGAGCATCTCTGGGCGCACATAGACGTAATACTTGTAGTAAGCATGATACAGGTCAGCTGGCACTTCCGGCACACGCAGGGCCGGGATCTGCCGGAAACGCTCGCTCAGGTAGTGGGCATTTGCGCGGCGCTTCTCGATCCAGCCATCTAACTTGCGCAAGATGACCCGGCCAATCGCCGACTGAACCTCGAGCATCCGCCAGTTAGTGCCAAAGTCTTCGTGTAGCCAGCGGAAGCCCGGGGGGTGCTGCCGGTGGTAGACCGCGTCGTAGCTCTTGCCGTGATCCTTGAAGCTCCAGGCCTTGTTCCAAAGCTCATCGTCGTTCAGGGTGAGCATCCCGCCCTCGCCACCGGTGGTCAGAATCTTATCCTGGCAGAACGACCAGGCCCCCGCATGGCCGATGGAGCCCACACTCCTGCCCTTGTACTTGGCCCCGTGGGCCTGGGCGCAGTCTTCAATCACCCACAGGTTGTGCTTACGGGCCAGCTCCATAATGGGATCCATATCCGCAGGCCAGCCTGCCAGGTGCACCACGATGATGGCCTTGGTACGGGGGGTAATGACCTTCTCGATGCTCTCGGCGGTAATTAGACCACTTTCGCGATCCACGTCGGCCATGATGGGGCGGGCCCCTCGCATTACCGCAGCGCTGGCCGAGGCAATGAAGGTGCGCGGGGTGGTAATAACTTCATCTCCCTCCCCTACACCCATGGCATACAAAGCCAGTTCAATCGCTACCGTACCATTGTGCAGGGCAATGGCATGCTTGGTACCCACATACTCGGCAAATTCGCGCTCGAACAGGCGGCCTTCCTGGCCCGTCCAGTAGTTGACCTTGCCAGACTGAAGCACCCTGACTGCTGCCTCGATCTCGTCCGGCTCAAAGTACGGCCACGGTGCGAATGGAACTGATTTTTGGGGTTCTTTGACCATCAGAGCGCTCCTTGGTGAATCAGTACTTGTGTACGTTATGGAAGTGTAGACAAAACAACGTTATCCTCGCGTTATCCTGTGAAAGCCCCAGCCTTATACCGCAGCTTAGCGCACGTTATCGCCTGCGTCTGTTTATGTTCGCTTCGCAACTCCTACGTAACGATGGTTATAACGAATCGCTGTGACAGCTACCCATTGCAGCGTGGAGTTGAATCTTATAGAAGTGCGATGAAATTCAACTTTAATTTTCATCTGCAACTTTTCTGATGAAATACGCCCGTTACTCACAGCGGCAATCGCCAGTTCATAAGCACCTTTCTGACCTGGACTGTGAACGAGTCTGCAACAGGAAGGGACGGGAGCAGAACTCTCCCGTCCCTTCAGCAATTCCCTTACTTCTTGTTACCCGCGGTGTCGTACTTGAGCACAAAGATGTCCTCAGGGCCGCCACTATTGGTGTAACCATCGAACGCACCCGCCGACCAGCCGGTTACATACAGGTCGCTACCGTTCAAGGTAACCGCCAGTCCGATCTCATCCAAAGTGCTGCCAATCTGGCGATTCCAGCCCTTCGTACCGTCTGCCAGGTACTGGAGCACAAAGACATCTTTCGCGCCCTGGTGGGTCTCGGTACCGTCAATGGACACGTTCACATCACCCACAATGTAAACGTTCCCGCTGGCATCGGCTGCAATGCCGTAGCCGTTGATCTGCGCCGGGTCGGTTGGGCTGTACTGGCGTTTCCAGGTCTCGGTAAGGCTGTCGGTGAACTTGGTTACGAACAGGTCTGTGCCGCCATTGTAGCCGAATCCGGTCTCATAGGCACCGGTCACGTAACCGGTCACGTAGACGCTGGTGCCCGAATGCACCAGACCGCTAGCTGCGTCGCCAAACGCCGTTCCAAACTGTGCCAGGGCCTGCTGAGTTCCGCTGCCACTGTACTTGACTACAAAGGCGTCTGTATCACCAAGGTGGGTCTGGCTCGGCAGCGCTCCGTTAGCGAAGCCCGCCGCAAAGACGGCCCCACCAGAAGTTGTGAGAGCGGTAATCCGGTCATTCCCGGTGGATCCAAGCTGCGCAGCCCAGGCAAAGTTCAGGTCGGTATCGTATTTGTACAGCGCAGCGTCCTGTCCGCCGGCATTGGTGCCCGAAGGTACCGTGCCGGCAGTATAGCCACCCAGGTACAGGTCGGTGCCCGAAACCGCTACACTGTTGAGGCCATTCTCGAAAGCGGTGGCTTCATCCAGCTTGATGGAGGCAATGCGATTGCCGCCTGGGCCCAGCTTGAGCACAAAACCTTTGAAGGCATTGGCAGAGGCCACAAACGCGCTGCCCACTACGTAGATGTTGCCGCTAGCATCGGTCGCAACGCCTTTGGCACTGGATTCGACGTTGGGTAAGGTTTGGGGATCGCCTACAGTGAACTGCTTAACCCACAGGCGGGTTCCGTTGGGGTCATACTTGGCGACGACCACGTCCGGGAAGCGGGTGTTGAGCTGGCTGAGTTCATCGCCCAGGATTTCCCTGGAAAGGCCCGCCACAATCAGGTTGCCGCTGCTGTCGGTGGTAATGGCCGTGCCCTTGTCGGTACCGTCAGAGGCGAGCCACTTGGTGTAGGGGCTGCAGTCTACCTGGATGTTCGAAACTGCCGCACCCGAAACCGTTACGCTGCTGGGGGTTACAGTGCAGGTCTGGGTGGGGTTGGAAGGCTGGGTCTGCACGCTGACCGTGTAGGTGCCGTCCTGTACAGGTGTATCAAAGGTGAAACTGCCGTTGGCGCTGATGGTTTTGGTCTGGGTGCCCAGGGCCAGCACCAGGCCGGAGCCGTTCAGGAAGCGAACCGTGCCACCTACCGGGAAAGTAGGAATTGCGGTGACGTTGAAAGTAGCGGTGCCGCTCTTACCCCCCGCAGTGGCGGTGATGGTGGCTGTACCCACCGCAACCGCAGTGGCCAGGCCGTTGGCATCTACCTGCGCAACCGTGATTGCAGGATCGGATACGCTTGTCGAGCTCCAGGTGAAGGTCACCCCGGAAATCGGGTTCCCACCAGCATCCTTGGCCACCGCAGTAAACTGCTGGGTCTGGCCTACCTGCTTGCTGGCCGTGGCCGGAGTCACCTCGATGGTCTCGATGGTAGGGGGTGGTGGGGTGGTCACGGTGAAGGTAGCAGTGCCGCTCTTGCCCCCCGCAGTGGCGGTAATGGTGGCTGTACCCACCGCAACCGCCGTGGCCAGACCGGTGCTGCCGTTCACCGTAGCTATGCTGGTGTTGCTCGAGCTCCAGGTGAAGGTCACCCCGGAGATTGGATTCCCACCAGCATCCTGGGCCACCGCAGTAAACTGTTGGGTCTGACCTACCTGCTTGCTGGCCGTGGCCGGAGTCACCTCGATGGTTTGAATCGTGGGTGCGCCGGGGTTACAGGCGGCAAAAAAGAGCGAGGCTAAAAGTAGAAGAAACCACTGATATCTCATGGGTACCTCCGTCCAAATCTGGATCCTGTGCGATCCTAGATTTGAGTGTAGTTGTGGATAGGGTTTTTGCAACCGCTCATATGCACCAACGAAACGTGCATTACCCAACCCTTTAACCTGTGAGAACAGCCTCGAGTGTATAACCATGGAACAGGCTTTCCGTCTTTTGTGCATGGTAACTTGAGCACTTCCAATTCTTGTCTGAGCGGCCAACCTCTTCAACGTTACAAGCCCCGATTCTCGCACACAGTTAACGACTCGGTAACGCTCTGGTTTACATCCATCGCCGGAGCAAACCTCTGGTTTAACCTTGCGAAAAACCCATCGAGGGGCGTATGGGCGCTGTTTTTTTTCAGGTCAACTTTGGAAGCAGACTTCATGAGTGGTCCAGACCTTGGGTCAAATTCAACTGGACGAGCCCACTCGATAGCGGAACTCCTCCCAAAGCCTTTGCACATTGTCTTTGAAGTTAACTGGAACATTGGCTCCCCAGTGCCGGGGGTGCATCAGAATTTCGATCACGGGTTGCCTTGACTCGAGGGCTGCAACGGGGTCGCCATCCAGCCATAAGTTGGGGTAGCAGCCATCGGAGTAACGCTGGGTATAGTGTTGGTGAAGAGCGATGTCGTAGGCCTCGAGCTCAATACCCAAAGCCTCTCGTAGCGCCGGGTCTTGCAGGAGCTCCAGATTCACTACCCCCAACCGACGATTGAGCCAGTCACCGTGAGAGGCGACCGTATGCATGGGCAGGCCGGTCTGGGCCTTGATGCGACGGTAGTTGTCTGCAAACAGGGCGCGGATAGCGGGCATATGAGCCTCTACCTCGGCACGGCTGCGCAAGCGGTGACGCTTGGCATAGGAAGCTATCTCTTCGTAATGGTAGCTGGCTTCGCTCCCCGATTCGTGAATGGCCCGCATCAGGGGTACATCGAGGGTCGATAAACGGAAGTAAAACGAACCTCGCACTCCCAGGTCGCGTGTTACCTGCCACAGGGCGCGGGTGGTGCGTAGATCGGTGTCTATGTCGAATCGCAGCACCAGATAATGCCCAGGGACTAGCCCCTGTGTTTTGAGCTTTTCCCAAAAAGAGGCGATGGAGTGAACCTCGTAGCCCAGGGCCAGCGCACGTTCGAGCAGCCGTCTGAACTCCATGGTTCGGTTGGGCAGTAGAAAATCGGAATAGAGGCGGTGGATGCCAGCTCGAACGGCATGTTGTAAGGGATTTTGAGGAGGTTGGGACATCATAGGTCTGGGGAATTACATTTTTACAGGGGTCTGGGTGAGCAGCTGCTGGTAGTAACCCAGCAGGGTTTGGGCATTTTTGGCGGCGTCAAAGTGCTCGTACACATGAGCCCGTAGCCGCTCTGCGCGGGCCTGGGCCTCGCTGGGGTTACTGCGGAGCGCCAACAGCACCTGGATAATGGCATCAGGGTCAACCTCCTCGAGGGGGTATCCCATCTCCGGGGTGACCAACTCTGGGGTTCCGCCATACTGGCTACCAATCACAGGCAACCCCGCAGCACCTGCCTCTACCACCACAGTTGGTAGCCCTTCCCGGTAAGAAGGTAGAATAAAGGCATCGGCGGCGGCCATGTAGTCGCGTACAACCTGATTTGGTTGGGGGCCTAAGCAAGCAATGCCTGTGCGAGAGGTACTCACCAGGGTCTCCCGGAGGGGCCCATCGCCGATCAGAACCGCCATCAGGGTGGGGTCATCGAGCCGGTGCAAAGCCTGTACCAACTCAGGTACTCCTTTGTATTTCCAGAGCATTCCCACAAACAACAGCACAAAGCGATCTGGGGGCAACCCCAACCGAGCCCGCAGGGCATTTTTATCAGGGCGCTCCGCAGCAGGTGGAAGCCGCAGACCGACCCGGTGGGTTATCACGGGACGCTGAGCCAGATCCTGTACACGTTGGCGCATTCGTTCGCTCACCGTCAAAACCAGGTCTGCATCGGCCAAAACCCTCTGGAAATACCGCATGTAGCGGGCATTCTGGTAGGGGTAGGTGTTGGCATCGTCTCCGTGTAAGGTGACCACCAGCGGTTTACGCCAGCGATTTTTCAGGGCCAGCCCCAAGCTTCCCTCCGGATGGGCGAAATGAGCGTGAACCAGGTCGAAATCGCTCATATCCTTCGGCAAGGTGAAAGACTTCACCACGTGGGGCCAACCCCAAAAATTCTCCCCCGGCCATGCCGGATACCGGGGACGATGCACCCTTACACCCTCCACCTCGTACCGGGCAGGTATTTCCGTGTAAGCCCGCCAGGCGGGTTTCAGACGATCCATTCCGGGCAGCACCATTGGAGTCGGCGCGTGAACCTCCACCGAGACCCCCAGGCGCTGCAACTCCAGGGCCTGGGTTTGCACGAATATGCAAGCCGCGGGGTGTACCTGCGAAGGAAAATCAGGGCTTAGAAACAGGATTCGCATACGTAACACCTCGAATCATCATAGAAAGGCCGTGCAGCAAGGCAATGGTCAGCCACAGGTACTTGCGTTCCAGAATGCCCAGAAAAGCACCTTGAATCAGATAGGCTAGCAAGCAGGCTTTGAGAATAAGAATAAGGTCGGGGTGCACCGCTTGCCGAAGGCTAACGCGAAGCAAAACCCACATCCAGGTCAAAAATATGGCAAGCCCCACTAAGCCCACTTCGGACACCAGCTCGAGGTAGATATTGTGGGCTCCACGCCCGTCGGTGATGTAGTAGGTGTCAATGGACTCGAGGTTCGACTCCGCGGCCACACCCGGCCCAAACACCGTAGTAAAAGTGCCGAAACCGTGGCCCAAGAGTGGGCTTTGTTGAGCTATGTGCCACCCCACCATCCATATGGCCGTCCGGCCTGCGCCGCCATCCTCTGCGGCTGAAGTAACCCGTGTGGCCAGGAACTGATTGACCGCCGGTAGTTGATATAGTGCCCCCAGGGCAAACAAAATAACCAAGCTTAGGGGAAGCAGACGTTGCCAGCCCAATCGAGGCACGATCACCAGAGCCAGGGTGATCAGAATGGCCACCCAGGCGCTACGGGTGCCCGAGAGCACCACCGCAAGGGTGCATACCATGAACACCAGCAAGCTGTATCCGCGCAGCCAGGAGCTTTTTGCCGAGAGCCACAAACCCACCGCTACCAGCGAGCCCAAGAGCACGATCGCGGCAAAATCGGCGGCATCCGCCGCTCCGGTGAAAGTTGTGCGACTCAGGGGATTACGGAGATAGTTGGAGATGCCCTGAAAAGCCGCAATGGAGGCCCCCAGCGAGTACGAGAACAGCAGGGGTTGTAGGGTTTTGGGCCGCGCCATAATGAACAATGCGATGGCCAAAGCGCCCAGGAGGTGCTGCGCCAGAACCTGAAGCTTGCTCCAGGTAACCGAAGGATCCACAGACCAGAAGTAGCTGGCCGTGGCCCAAAACATGAGCATCACCGCAAGGGTAGAGATACGCAGCCGGGGAATCTGCCGCCAGGTGAGCAGTAGCGCGGGCAACCAGGCAATTTTGGGCCGGCGAATCTGAAATACCAAGGAGAGCAAAAACAAACCCAGAAGCCCCTTGGAAAGGGTAAAAACCCCTTCGATGGCAAATACCCCCTCTAGCGGCAGACTAAATGTGTATGCATACAGAAGTATCTGGGGAAAAGCCAGCCAGGCCCACAGGGGAAACATCATTGTTGCCGCTAGAGAAGCCCCAGCCCTCATTCCAGACCCACCTTTCGGAGTTCGCGCAGGCTGTAAAGCAAAACCAACCCGGCGATAATCGCCACACTGACGAGCCAACCCCAGCCCTCGAGCCACCTTCCAAGTAACCAAGCCAGTAACAGCGCTGACAGATTTATCCACACAAACTGGCGCACCCCCAACCAGAACCTGACCCACTGAGCATTTGCTGCGCGGAAAAAAAGGCCCAGGGAAAGCAAAGCCACCAGCGCACTGCTAAACGCGAATAACAGCACAGCCCAATACATTTCCCTTGAAGCGATGCCCCAGTAAATAGCGCTCATTCGTAGTATGAGTTCGAATAAGGTAAAGACCAGCAAACCTCTCTGCCACTCACGTACCGTTAGCAGATTGGAGAGCGGCTGGGCCACTATTGAGAGGAGCAAATAAGGTGCGAGCATCTGAGCATAATAGCCTGCCTCCTTCCACTCTGAGCCGAACAGCAGAGGAAAAGCGGTTGGCCCAACCACAAACAAAGCCCCGAAAATCGGCAGGCCCACTACAAAAAGCAGAGTCGCGGTGCGCTCGGTGAGTTCTGCCAGCGCCGCACCCTCTTTCAGCACAGCGGCCCTGGAGAAAAAGACCTGGCCGACAGACTGTGCTAGCAGTGTGACCGGAATGGTAGTAATGCGGTAACTGAGGCTAAACTGCCCCATGGCCGCAGTACCAAAAAAGGCAGTCAGAGCAATAAATGGTAGGTGGAAACTGGCCGCTGTAAGCAAGGCTGCTCCAGTACCAAAAAACAAAAAATTCCGATACCGCAGAGCTGCGCGGCGCAGGGTTTGGATCGTTATGCCTTGGAAATTTTTAGGCCATAGCCTAGCCAGAACCTGTACACCCCCCAGACGGCCCATCACATCGCCCAGCAATAGCCCTCCGGGGTTTTTAAATATCAGCCCCATGCTCACCTGTCCCAGCGCCTGCCACAAGCCCTGCTGAAACTTGGTTTGCGCAAGGGCGCCAAACTGGCCCAACCGCAAGGCCCACATGCTGCCCGCCTGCATGAAGGCAATGCAGGCCAGCCCCAGTAGCACCAGAGGGGCAAACCAGGTTGGGAGTGGTACGGCCAACCACCGGGAAAGCACGTCTCTAAAAAGGAAAAAAAAACCACCGATTAGCAAGCTCAAACCAATGCCGATACCTAGCGACAGCAAAAGCAGGTTGCGGGCTTCTGACTCTTCCTTGGGCAGCTGAATGGTTTGTTCATAGCGGAGGTTTACCACAACCGCTGCCAGGGACAGAATGGAAGCGTAAAGCGCCAGCAGACCAAAATCCTCAGGTCGGTAGATCCGGGTTAGCAGAGGCTGCACCAGAATCACCAAGCCCTGGCCCAGGGCCGTGCTGCTGGCCAGCAGGGCCGCGTTACGGGCAAAGGATGGCAAGGCGAGCAATTGTCTAATGCGGGATACGAACACAGCAAGCACCTTCACGAACCAGGGTCATCATCTAGCCAGGAGGCCCGTAACACCGTGGGCAGTAGCCCAGCAGGCTTGGTGAGAGTTGGGCAAATCGGTGTCAGGACATAGCACATGGCAGGGTGTTTTGTCTCCCAGATTTATGGTACACAGCCAAGGCATTTGAGCCGGGTTTTGTGCGTAACCTCCAACGTTAAGCTCGCCAACGAACAGTTAATCTTATCCATCAAGGTTCATATTCGATAGATTTCTGCAGACCTAGCGGTTAGGCTAAAGGGCATATGTCCAGTGGACTCCCAAACAAGTCCAGGCAAAACTAGCACTTTTTTGAGGAAAAAATGAGAAGCACAACCAGTCTGACCGATTTCGATCGCCTGCTCCTGAGTTTTAGCCGGTACGTCTGGGCCCTACTCGGGTTATCGATAGGGATTGCGGTACTGGCTTTTATTCTTGGCATGTTCCAGCCCCGGGTCTATGAGGCGACTGCCCGTCTACTATCGGCCAGTCCGGTAGAGGTTGGCGCCGGCGTCAACACCCCACAGATCCGCCCGTTGGCCGCCGCAGCCTACCGCGAGGCCGCCTACGGCACTTTTGTAATTGAACAGATGAACCGCCGTTTCCCGGGAGCCTTGCCCAAAGAGTTGCAGGAGATACGCGATAAAATGCGGATCCGCTCTATCGAAACCGTCGGCTCGAGTTCCACCGTGTTCGTCATGAGTGTGCGTGATAACAACCCAGGCAAAGCTGCTGCCATGGCCAATGCCTGGGCTGAAGCCCTGCAGAACTGGGAAAGCGCATTGGTTCGAGAAAACTACAAACGTGCAGCGGCTTCGCTCGAGGGTCGCCTGCGCTGGGTGAACGGACAATTGAGCCAGGGTAACCGGGATACAACGGGCCTGCAAGAGCTGCGAACTACCCTCGAGCGAGACCTGGGCATCGTACGCTCACTAGAGATTAGCGCCACTGGACAGCTCTCATTGCTCTCCAGGGCCGAACCACCGTCGGAAGCCATCTGGCCCCGTCCATTGCTAACCGCGGGGATCGCGGCAGTCGCCACCCTCATGCTGGGCTTCATCCTTCTCACTGTCCGGGATCGCCTACTGGGCCCTAAGTCCCTTTGACCACTCTGCACAAGCCATAGCCCTAACACCAAGCCTGCAAGTTGGACCAACCAGTTAAGCACACGTTCCTGTGAATGCTGATTTATTTGCCGGGAAAGCAGGAAGGTTCGTCTGAATGTTCAAGGTTCCCAAACCCTCTGAGATACTGCGTCGCGGGCTCATAGCCCTCCTGATCATTTCGCTGGCCGCCTGCATCGCGGGCTTACAGTACAGCCCTCCAAGCCCCAAAACACCTGTCAACTACGGTTTGTACAGCCTATCCTCTGGTCCAACTTTTTACGTGGGCCCCGGCGGTAGCAACACCAACGACGGCAGCCGTGAGCGCCCCTGGGCCACCATCACTTACGCCGCTGCCAGGCTCAGACCAGGTCAGGTGCTGCGGGTTCTGCCCGGCAACTACAACGAGTCGGTGAGCATAACGGTCAGCGGTACAGCCTCCCAGCGCATTGTCGTTGCCTCAGACATCCGCTGGGGGGCCAAAGTCAACGCCCAGGGGGCTCTGTTCGGGATTGATATTCGCGGCAGCTATGTCGACGTGGTTGGCTTTGAGGTAACCAGTGCCATCAACAGCGGCATCATTAGCTGGGGGAACCACAACAGCATTCTGTACAACTATGTTCACCATATCCGCGCCCAGTGCAATACGGACGGAGGAGCAGGCATTAACGCCAGTTACCCCGATGCCACCGGCGTAAGCGTGATTGGCAATCTAGTACACGATATAGGCGATATGTCCGCAGGCCCCTGTACCCGCATCCACGGCATCTACCAGGGCAGCCCTCGAGGGGTCATCCAAAACAATATCCTCTACCGAGCCAGGGGGTTTGGCATCACCAACTGGCAAGCGGCCACCGCGGTCACAGTTACCCACAACCTTTCGTTCGCCAACCTGTATGGGGGAATTTCGGTAGGCTCTGGGGACAATACCCGGGGCAACCGGGCCGAAAACTTTTTGGTGGCCAACAACATAGTGGTAGGGAATCCCAAAGGTATCAGTGAAGAAAACAACACCGGCGTTAACCGCTTTATTAACAACCTGGTCTGGAACAACAAGACCGACTGGCAACTGCTTACCAGTACCCATCAAGGCAGCATGAACCTGGATCCAGGCTTCATAAACTTTCGCCCAGACGGCCACGGTGACTATCGTCTGAGCAATAGCAGTCCAGCCATTGACAAAGGGATCAACGAAGCCTCACCCAGTCTCGATTTCCTGGGTCAGAAAAGGGTCCAGGGCGCAGCACCGGACCTTGGGCCTTTAGAAGCTCGCTGAGTTATTTCCAGGGCCATATCGTTATTTCGTTCCCTCTCATGAAGCGCTTAGTTCACACCCAACCCGCGCATGGGATAACGCAAAAGACGGTCAAACTACCCGGACAAACTCGTAAAACTCACTAAACTGCAAGGGATGAAGTCTTTTCTTGAGCTGAATGGGTCAGCCGCTAGAGAGTCTTTGGTTCAACAGGCAGCTTTACTGGAGGCAACGTGCGTTTTTTGTTTTTAACCCAGTACTTTCCACCCGAAATAGGGGCGGCCCAGGTGCGGTTGGCTTCTGTGGTTCGTGAGCTGGTTCGCCTCGGCCATGAGGTCGAGGTGGTGACCGCCCTGCCCAACTACCCCACCGGGCACATTTTCGAGGGATACCGGGGTCGCCTGGCCCTCGAGGAAACCTGGGAGGGCATACGCGTCCAGCGCACCTGGCTCTACCCGGCCATGGGTACGGGGCTTCGTCGCTTGCTCAACTACTTTAGCTTTGCCACCACCTCTTTATGGGGTCTTCTAAGAGCCCGTAGGCCGGACTTCATTTTTGTGGAGTCCCCGCCTCTGTTTTTGAGCATTACGGGCTACCTGGCCTCCAAGTGGTTCCGGGTACCGTTCATTTTCAACGTGGCAGACCTCTGGCCCGACTCGGTACGACAGCTCGGTCTAATGAAAGAAGGCCTTTTACTCCGGCTGGCCGAGGGCCTGGAGCGCTGGAGCTATCGCAAAGCCGACTACGTAACGGCTGTCACCGAGGGGATTCACAAAATCCTGAGGGAGGAAAAGGGTTTGCCCGAAAACAAGGTGCTCTACCTGCCCAACGGTGTGGATACCGACCTCTTCCGCCCCTTGCCCCCCAACCTGACGTTGGCTAAAGAACTTGGGCTTGACGGCAAAAAGGTCATCCTGTACGCAGGCAATCATGGCTACGCGCACGGCCTCGAGGTCGCCCTCCAGGCTGCCCAGCACATCCCAGACCCGGATGTCGTGCTGGTGCTGATTGGCGACGGCTCGGAAAAGCCACGGCTTATGCAGATGGCCCGGGAGATGGGTCTTGCCAACGTACGCTTCCTGGAGCCCCGGCCCCCTGCCTATATTGCCCAGCTGTACTCACTGGCAGTAGCTGGCCTCTCCACCCTGCGCGACTCACCCCTCTTCGAGATGACCCGTCCGGTCAAAATATTTTCTGGAATGAGCTGTGCCA
>CAZIXH010000226.1:0-15753 GCA_964543055.1 uncultured bacterium | reverse complement strand
CCGGCCATACCGCAATACCCGCTCCCGAATCTCGGCCATCGGGTGCTCCTTGGTCACGGCTACCAGCCGCACCGCCTGGGGGTCTCGGCCCGCCCGACGGCAGGCTTTTTCAATGCGCTCCAGAACTCTGGGAAGGCTCATGCTTCGCTGTCCTGGCTACAGGGCCGCCAGGATGCCCCGCACAAACTGTCGGAACAAGGCCCCGGTACGGGCCGCCGTAGCCAACACCTCCTGCTCGGTGGCGTGGTGGTCGCGCTCGGGCACGGCCATATCGGTAATGGTCGAAAGGCCCAGCACCCGCGCCCCCAAATGCCGCAGGGCAATCACTTCCGGCACGGTGGACATCCCGATGGCATCGGCCCCCAGGGTACGCAGCAGCCTGAGCTCGGCCCGACTGGCAAACTGTGGCCCCGGCCACCAGGCGTATATCCCCTCTCGCAGGTGAAAGTCCTGCGCCCGGGCAACTTTCTGGGCCAGACCGCGCAGCTCCGGGTCGTAGGCATCGAAGGTTACCGGGAAACGCGGCCCCAAACGTTCATCGTTGGGCCCGGTGAGGGGCGAGAGCGGGGCATAGTTGATGTAATCGCTATGTAGCATTAGCTCCCCGGCGTTCCAGGCCGGGTTAAGCCCCCCCGCTGCCGAGGTGATGAAGAACGTTTTGGCCCCCAGGAAAAACCCAACCCGCTGGGGGAAGGCGGCTTGCGCAGGGGTATATCCCTCGTAGCAGTGCACCCGGCCCTTATAGGCCAGTACTTTTTTGCCCTCGAGCCGCCCTAAAATGAGCTTCCCCTCGTGCCCCGGCGCGGTGGACTGAGGAAAATTGGGCAATGCGCTGTAAGGGAAACTGGCCACCACCTCAATCTCGTCGCCCAGGGGCCCCAGGCCCGAACCCAGCACAATGCCCACCTCCGGCACGAAGTCGGTCTCTGACCGAATATGGCTTACCGTCTGCTGAATTTGGTCGTAAGTCGAACTCATAGCCCCAAATCTACCGCAAAACACGCCTGTGGGAATAGTCTGCGCGGTCTTCGGTAGAATACCTGTGCTCGTTTTTTTTGCACAGGTTTTTGACTATTGGTTTTGGGCTTTCCCTTTAGCGCTCTCCACAGACGTGGCCGCCCATCAAAGTAGCCCGTGCTCTGTCCAGGACAACTGATGCATGATCTCGGAAGGCTCGAATTTGGTGAAGAGCGCTCCATACAACAAAACGCCCGAACCGCCCGTATAGACCCGTGAAATCACCGTAAAACGAAGAACCGGGGCTTTTGAGAACCCCGGTTTTCTTCGTCCTGGACTTGGTGGCTATGGGCGGACTTGAACCGCCGACACCACGATTATGAGTCGTGTGCTCTAACCAGCTGAGCTACATAGCCAGGGGCGCCGCGAGCGGCGCGTAATTTGGTTGCAGGGACAGGATTTGAACCTGTGACCTTCGGGTTATGAGCCCGACGAGCTACCAGACTGCTCCACCCTGCGCCGTTCGGTGGGGTGTGATCCCCAAAACCGCAAACTCAATCTTAGGCGGGAAACTCTGGCACGTCAAGGTTGGGCCCTGGCAGCTTCAGCCCAAAAATGTGGCTCCCACCGCTTCGTGTATTCCTGCTTTCTTGTCGTTCAAAAAGCCGCCCTCGAAGCCTCGTTGCAGGGCCACAATCTCGGCTAGGGCCGCTACCGCAATCTCCTCCGGGCTCTCTGCCCCGATGTCGAGGCCAATGGGGTTGCGCAGGCGGGCCATCTGCTCGGGGCTGGGCACGAAGCCCTCGGCCCGCAGGGCCTCCAGGATTTTTTCCAGGCGGTTGCGTGGCCCCAGCATCCCCACATACCGGGCGGGCGACTCCAGGGCAAAGCGCAGGGCCTGACGGTCTATATCGAGGTGGTGGTTCATCACAATTACGTGCTGACGAGGGGTCAGTGGCACCTTCTGGGCGTATTCGTCGTGGGCCGCCTGGATCGTCTGACAGCCCTCGAAGCCCTGCAATAGCTCGGGGCGGGCATCCACCACCGTCACCCTGAACCCCAGTACCAGGGCCTGATTGGCCATGGGTTTGGCATCGTGGCCAGCGCCAAACAACACCAGTTCGGGAATGGGGCTGCTCACATCAAAAAACACCTCGGCCTCCTGCACATAGCGGGTAGTGGGTCGGGAGGTGCCGCCTTGCATCTGCCGCGCTATCCGCACCACCTGCTCGTGCAGCTCTGAGGGGGTAATGTGGCCCTCGAGGGTTCCGTCTGACCTGAGCCAAACCCGGCCTTCCCCACCGGCCAGCACCGTCGCCAGTACCGAGGGCTCGGACTCGGTGCTCTGCTGTAGCCACCGGTAGAGCATCCCCTGGGGCTGCACCGGCTCCACCCAGACCTCCACGGTACCGCCACATCCGGGCCACCAGGTCTTTTCCTCGTTGTAGTCGAAAATGGTGCGCTCTGGGCGGCCCCTGGCCAAAATTTGCATGGCGATCTCGATCATCTCCTGTTCCAGACAACCGCCGGAAATCATGCAGGCGGAGCCGCCATCCTCGCGCACCAGCATCTTGGCGCCCTCACGGCGGTAGGCCGAACCTATCACCCGCACCACCGTGGCCAGTGCAGTCTCTTTGCCCTCGGCCCAGGCGGCCTCGAGGGCTGCTAACAGCAGGGGGGTCTCGTTCGCCATTGGCTGTTCCTCTAAGCGATAATCTACACTGACTGATTACTTACGACCCTGACAGCAGCACACATTTAGGGGTTTCCCGGTTAATCACTAAGAGGCAACCGCATCGTCGTTCTTTTTGGACAAAAGCTCCAAAACAAGCTGGGCTAACCGCGAAGTCCACCCTACCACGTAGAGGTGAATTAGGATGGACGACCTCGGAACTGACCCCTCCTGCCTCCCCTACGTCGGGGAGGCTTTTGCAAGCTGCGCGGTTGCCCTGGCCCGAAAACCTGGATGCTTGCTACTCTCATCTTTCAAGTAATATAGTAGGGTCTTAAAGAATTTCAGTTACACGCGCCCACTCGGTTGGTTTGGCTAGGTTGGAATCGTTTTGGGTAGAAAGCTCGAGGTAAGGTCTTGTTCTGTCCGTATCGCCCTCCACACCCTGGCATGTTCAAACGGATATGCATGCGGCATCCTGGCATGAATCAGACCAGATGCCGGGTCGCCCGCAGTTTGCCTGGGTACTGGGGAGGTGACCAGGGCCCACCTGAGTAAGGGAACCCTCCAAATTTTTAGAAAATCAACCCCTCGTATCAAGGAGGAAGCATGGCAGACAAAGTACACATCAAAGTGGTTGTAAACGGGGTCGAGCGTCAAAGCGAGGTCGAACCCCGTCTGTTGCTGGTGCACTACCTGCGCGAAACCCTTGGCCTCACCGGCACTCATGTGGGCTGTGACACCAGCCAGTGCGGGGCCTGCACGGTGCATGTGGATGGGCAAGCGGTCAAATCCTGCACGATGTTCGCGGTTCAAGCCGACGGTAGCAGCGTCACCACCATCGAGGGCCTGGGAAGCCCCGGCAGCCTCCACCCGGTACAGGAGGGCTTCTGGGAGATGCACGGCCTGCAGTGTGGTTTTTGCACCCCTGGCATGATTATGGCCACGGTTGACCTGCTGAACAAAAATCCCAGCCCTTCCGAGGCCGAAATCCGTCACGCTCTGGAAGGCAACTACTGCCGCTGCACCGGCTACCACAACATCGTGAGAGCCGTACAGTACGCCGCCGACAAGATGGCCGGCAAGGTTGGGGCAGCGGCAGACGATTGATAGGGGTACAGCGACCGGGAATCTGAGCTCAGGTAAAAGCATGTTTTTTACCCTGAACCCTGTGCCCGACACCCTGAGCCCCTTGATTATTGAAGGGAGAGAACAATGGCCAACAAACTTTTTGGCAAGGCGATGAAGCGGGTCGAGGACCCCCGCTTCATCACCGGAACCGGAAACTACACCGACGACATGACCCTCCCCGGCATGGTGGAAGCCGCCATGGTGCGCTCACCCTATGCCCACGCTCGCATTAAAAAGATCGATACCTCTAAAGCCCTCGCTTATCCGGGTGTCCTGGCCGTCATTACCGGGCAGGAGATGAAAGACGCGGGCATCAATGGCATCCCTACCGGCTGGCTGCACCCTGGCATCAAGACCCCGCCCCACTACGCCATCACCTTCGACAAGGCCCGGCATGTAGGCGACATTGTGGCGGCGGTGATCGCCGAAACCCGGCAGATTGCAGAGGATGCCGCCCAGCTGGTAGAGGTGGACTGGGAGCCGATGGATGCGGTGAGCCTGGGCAGCGATGCCCTCAAACCCGGCGCACCTGCCGTCCACGACGACGTGCCTGACAACGTTTGCTTCACCTGGAGTATCGGCGACAAGGCCGCCGTGGACGCAGCTTTTGCCAGTGCTTACAAAACCGTTAAGCTCAACCTGCGCAACAACCGGCTGGTGCCCAACGCCATGGAACCACGCGCCAGCTTAGCCCAGTACCTCAAGGCTTCGGACGAGTACACCCTCTGGACCACCAGCCAGAACCCCCACATCCACCGCCTGCTGATTGCCGCCTTCATCATGGGCATCCCCGAACACAAGCTGCGGGTAATTGCCCCGGATGTGGGCGGGGGCTTCGGCTCCAAGATTTACCAGTATCCCGAAGAGATTATCGTTCTGTACGCCGCCAAGAAGCTGAACCGCCCGGTCAAGTGGACAGCCCGGCGCTCGGAAAGCTTTGTGACCGACTCTCACGGGCGCGACCACGAGACCGTGGCCGAGATGGCCGTGGACCAGAACGGCAAAATTACCGCCGTGCGGGTGGACACCATCGCCAACATGGGGGCCTACCTGACCACCTTTGCCCCGGCAGTGCCCACCTACCTGTACGGCTGTTTGCTGGCGGGCACCTACACCACCCCGCACATCTACTGCCACGTGACCGCCCCCTTCACCCACACCACACCGGTAGACGCCTACCGGGGGGCCGGGCGGCCCGAGGCCACCTACCTGCTCGAGCGCCTGGTGGACGTAATGGCCCACGAGCTGGGCATGGACCCGGTGGAGTTCCGCCGCAAGAACCTGATTCCCCCCGATGCCTTCCCATACCAGACCCCGGTGGCCCTGCAGTACGACTCCGGCAACTACGAGGCCAACCTCGACAAGGCCCTCGAGATGGTGGGCTACCAGGAGCTGCGCCGCCAGCAGGCTGAGCTGCGCAAGCAGGGCCGCTACATCGGCATTGGCGCCATTACCTTCATCGAGGCCTGCGGGCTGGCCCCCTCGGCCCTGGTGGGGAGCCTGGGTGCGCAGGCCGGGCAGTGGGAAAGTGCGTTGGTGCGGGTGATGCCTACCGGCAAGGTGGAGGTGTTTACCGGCACCCACAGCCACGGCCAGGGCCACGAAACGGCCTTTGCCCAGGTGGTGGCCGACGAGCTACAAATCCCGGTGGAAGACGTGGTACTGGTGCACGGCGACACCGGGCGGATGCCCTACGGCTGGGGCTCATATGGTTCGCGCTCGGCCCCCACCGGCCTCTCGGCGATTGTGCTGGCCACCCGCAAGATCACCGACAAAGCCAAGAAGATTGCCGCCCACCTGCTCGAGGCCAGCCCGGATGACATCGTGCACGAGGACGGCAAGTTCATGGTTAAAGGGGTGCCCGACAAGGCCAAGACCTTCTTCGATATCGCCCTGATGGCCCACCTGGCCCACAACTACCCCGCCGACCTCGAGCCTGGGTTAGAGGCCACCCACTTTTACGACCCCAAAAACTTCGTCTTCCCCTTCGGAACCCACATCGCGGTGGTGGAGGTAGACCCCGATACCGGCAAAGTTAAGCTGCTGCGCTACCTCTCGGTGGACGACTGCGGCCCGGTGATCAACCCGCTCATTGCCGATGGTCAGGTGCACGGGGGCATCGCCCAGGGGCTGGGCCAGGCCCTGCTGGAAGAGGCCGTTTACGACAAAGAAGGCCAGATTCTCTCGGGCAACTTCCTCGAGTACACCATGCCCCGCGCCGACGACATGGTGCAGATCGAGCACGACCACACCGTCACGCCCTGCCCGCACAACCCCCTGGGCATCAAGGGCATCGGTGAGGCCGGTACCATCGCCTCCACGGCTGCGGTGGCCAATGCCGTCATGGATGCCCTGCGACCCTTCGGCATCGTGCACCTCGACATGCCCTACACCCCCGAGAAGGTCTGGCGGGCCATTCAGGGGAGCAAACCGCTGGCTCAAGCTGCCGACTAAGGGTTGGGATGGGGTGACAGGCCACGCCCCACCCCCTACCCCCTCTTTCCGGAGGAACCATGTACACAGCCGAATTTACGTACAAAAAAGCTGGTAGTATCTCCGAAGCCATCAGCCTCCTCCAGCAGCACCCCGACGCCAAGCTGCTGGCGGGGGGTCACAGCCTGATTCCGACCATGAAGTTGCGCCTGGCAGCCCCTTCCGCCCTGATTGATATTTCCAGGGTAGCTGAGTTGCGGGGGGTTCGGCGCGAAGGCAACCATCTCGTGATTGGGGCTATGACCACCTACCACGAGTTGGAAACTTCTGATCTGCTCAAACAGCACTGCCCTATCATCCCCCAAGCAGTACACCTGATTGGCGACCCCATGGTGCGGGCCAAAGGCACCATTGGCGGTTCGCTGGCCCATGCCGACCCCGCCGCCGACCTGCCCGCCTCCATGCTGGCGCTGGGGGCCAGAATAAAGGTGCAGGGCCCGAACGGCTCACGGGTCATCGAGGCCGACGACTTCTTTACCGGCATGTTCAGCACAGCCCTGCAGGAGGGAGAAATCCTCACCGAGGTACATATTCCCATCCGAGACGGAGCCAGGATGGCCTACGCCAAATTCCCGCACCCGGCCAGCCGCTACGCAGTAGTGGGGGTGGCAGTGGTGGTAGACGGGGGCTCCGTTCGCGCTGCGGTAACAGGTGCCGGTGAGCACGCCATGCGCCTGAGCAAGCTCGAGCAAGCCCTCTCCGGCCAACCCCTGACCGCAGCCAACATTGCGGCGGCCTGCCAGGGGCTGCTCCCCCCCGATAACCTGAACCACGACCTGGCAGCCTCCAGGGAGTACCGCGCTCATCTGGTGGACGTGATGGCCAAACGGGCTTTGATGCAGGCGGCTGGGTTGTAGCTGTCGCTCAAAAGGGTAATTGTGAGGGGCTTAGGCAATTAGGCCCCTCACTTTCGTGAAATGATATGCACATGTTTCCCACTTCCGTCGAGGAGACTCAACAAGCCCTCGAGGCCCACCATTACATTGCCGATAAGGGCCTTTCGGTTGCGGTTTTTCTGGCCCTCAAGCTGGGGCGTCCACTGCTGCTCGAAGGGGAACCTGGCGTGGGCAAAACCGAAATCGTCAAGGTGCTGGCTCAGATGCTATCCACCAGGCTAATCCGGTTGCAATGCTACGAAGGACTGGACCTCGGCAGCGCGGTCTATGAATGGGACTACGCTCGCCAAATGATGCAGATCCGGCTCCTGGAGGCCAGTGGTGAGCGCGACCAGGAAAAGGTGCGACACGAAGTATTTGGCACGGAATTCCTGCTCAAGCGCCCGCTGCTGCAAGCCCTGGAAACCACCGACGGCAAAGCCCCGGTGCTGCTGATTGACGAGTTAGACCGGGCCGATGAGGAGTTCGAGGCGTTTTTGCTCGAGTTCCTCTCGGACTGGCAGATTTCCGTGCCCGAGGTGGGCACCCTGCGGGCCGAACAGCCTCCGGTGGTGGTCATCACCTCCAACCGTACCCGCGAGATTCACGATGCTCTGAAGCGCCGCTGCATGTACTACTGGATCGACTACCCCAGCTTCGACAAAGAGTACCGCATCGTGCGGGAGAAAGTGCCCGGCATACCGGAAAAACTGGCCCAGCAGGCAGTGGCCTTTGTACAGGCCCTGCGCCAGCAAGACCTCTACAAAGCGCCTGGCGTAGCCGAAACCCTGGACTGGGCCGCCTCGCTGTTGGCCCTGGGCCAGACCGAACTGCAGCCCGAGGTGATCGAGGAAACCCTGGGGGTGCTGCTCAAGTACCAGGACGATGTGGTCAAGGCCAAAAACCTGGCTCGAGACCTGCTGGCCCGTGCCCAGATGCCCACCGCGCTATGACCGCACACACAGGACAGTTGCTGAGCCATGTGGTGGGCTTTGTGCGCAGCCTGCGTGGAGAAGGTATTGTCGTAACGCCGGGACAAACCGCCACCTTCGCCAGAGCGCTGGGAGAAATTTCCATCTTCGACCCGGTGGCTTTTTTCTATGCCGCCCAGAGCTCGTTGGTCACCCGCCGGGAGGATCAGGCCAAGTTTGCCGAGTTGTTTCGCAAATTCTGGCAAAACCTGGGCCTGGAACGCTTCCCCGGCGAGTTGCTGAGCCAGACCACCCTTCCCCCCAAGAGAGAACAAAAAGCCAAACCCGGCGAGGTAGGGCGCGAATCCCGTTCCACCAGCGAATCCGATAGCCAACCATTGCCCATTGTTGACCGAGCGCTCACCTTCTCCGAGACCGAGGTGCTCAAGCAAAAGCGCTTTGACCAGATGACCGAGGGGGAGCTCGAGGCCGCCCGCAAACTTCTGTACAATTTTGTCTGGAACCCACCCGAGCGCCGCACCCGGCGCATGAAACCCATCGGCAAGGAGCAACTCGATATCCGCCGAAGCTTTCGCCGTTCACTCAAACATCAGGGTGAGCTGGTACAGCTAGACTGGCGCACCCGCAAGCACAAGCCCCGGCCCATCATCGCGCTGGCCGATGTATCCGGATCAATGGAACGCTATGCCCGCATGCTGCTGCACTTCCTGCATGCTTTTAGCCTGCAACAGTCCCGCCAGGGAGTCCGCCAGATCGAAACCTTTACCTTTGGTACCCGCCTGACCCGCATTACCCGCACCTTCAAGAAACGCAGCGTGGATGCGGCACTGGCTGAAGTAGGGCAACAGGTCAAGGATTGGTCGGGCGGTACTCGCATCGGGGCCTGTCTGCACACCTTCAACCACACCTGGGCCAAGCGGGTTCTGGGCCGTGGTGCCATTGTGCTGGTCATCTCCGATGGCTGGGATCAGGGCGAACCTGGACTGCTGGCCTTCGAGATGGAGCGATTGCAAAAATCCTGTCACCGCTTAATCTGGCTCAACCCGCTCGTCGGCACCCCTGGCTACCAGCCGCTAACAAGGGGTCTGGTGGCTGCCATGCCCTTCATAGACGACTTCTTGCCGGTACACAACCTGAAGAGCCTCGAGCAGCTGGTAGAAGTCCTGGCCACAGTGCAACGGCAGCGGGGTAGTATCCACTAAAGTTCCACCCCTTGCAACATGCTTGCTGCAAGGGGTGGAGCCGACTTCGAGCATCAGTAGTTGCTGAAGAGCAGCAGGTTGGGCGAGCGCCGACCCGCACTGCTGACCACACCGGAAGTGGCGTTGTTGACGATGGCGTTTCGTACCGTGGCAGGGCTTGCACCGGGGTTGCTCTGCAGATACAGGGCCGCCACCCCAGCCACATGCGGCGTGGCCATAGAGGTTCCGCTAATCGTATTGGTAGAAGTGTCGCTGCTGATCCAGGCCGAGGTGATGGAGGAACCTGGGGCAAACAGATCCAGGCAGCTCCCATAGTTGGAGTACGAGGCCCGGGCATCGCTGGAGGTAGTGGCACCCACAGTAATGCCTGCGGCTACGCGGGCTGGCGAAAACTGGCAGGCATCGCGGTTGCTGTTGCCTGCTGCCAGCGCAAAGGTGATGCCGGCATTGATGGCGTTGTTTACGGCAGTATCGAGGGCGCTCGAGGCTCCCCCACCCAGGCTCATATTGGCCACTGCGGGTTTCTGGGCGTTCTGGCGCACCCAGTCCACGCCAGCAATCACGCCAGAGTTGGTGCCCGAGCCACTGCAGTTGAGTACCCGCACCGCATACAGGCGCACCCCTTTGGCTACCCCGTAAGCCGAACCTCCCACCGTGCCGGCCACATGGGTGCCGTGTCCGTTGCAATCGTTACCATTCTGGCCATCGCCAATCGCATCAAAGGCAACCGAAGCCCGGCCACCGAACTCGCTGTGGCTAACCCGGATGCCGGTATCTATGATGTAGGCGTGTACGCCACTGCCGGTGTTGGTGTAGCTGTAGGTTCCACTCAGCGGAAGCGCCCGCTGGTCAATGCGATCCAGACCCCAGGTAGCGCCCGACTGGGTTGCGTCAATGCTCATCACCTGGTCGGCCTCAATGTAAGCGACCCGTGGATCCTGGCGCAGGGCTGCCAGGTTCTCTGGGGACAGGGTTGCGGCCAACCCCTGCAAAGCAGCGGTATAAACCTGCTGCACATTGGCATCCGCAGCCAGCCCTAAGGACTCCAGTTCCCTTTGCAGGCTGACCCCACCGCGCAGGCCTGCCTTGAGGCTTTGCAGTGAGGCCAGCACGTTGGCATCCTCTTTGTAGACCACGATGTACTGACCCGCTATCGCATTGGGATTATCAAGGCCCACTACCGGGGCCAGCGTATCGGTGGTTACACGGTTTCCACAGGCCGCCAGCACCACCACCAGAACAACCCAAACCAGACGAAGATAAAGATGCATCGCTAAGAACCTCCAGCATACGGTTTATTTTGGGTCTGATACCCGCCGCAAGTATAACCAGTTTGCCGGGAAAGCAAGAGCTTTAGGGAGTCTTAACGTTACGCCCCTGAACTACCGCGCCCTTCACAGCCGTGGCCGCCCACAAAAACGAGAAGGGACAAGCAGACGTGCCTCACCGGGATGAGGCACGCTTGCCTGCGTTGCGTCTGGGCCCAGACACATTTTTTTGAGGCTCCACTCAGCCACTGTTTTGTCCTGGAAAAGGATTCCTTGAAGTCGGACGGCTTCAACGACCCACAAACCCCCCACAGAGCCTTTGGCTTTGAGCTTACGGCTTTCGGCCCTGGGTGCAGCTGAGTGTGGGGATTTCAAGCCTGAGTCTTCTGGTGAAACTGGTATCAGACCTGAAAAACCCCTACCCGCATTTGTTCGCGCAGCGGGTTCAGGGCGCAGACCTCGAGGCTCCGGATCAACCGCTCGCGGGTCTCGTGGGGGAAAATGACCTCGTCCACCCAGAGGCGGGCCGCCGCGTAGCGAGGGTCGAGGGTTTCTTCGTAGCGACCCTTGATGCGCTCGTAGAGCTCCACCAGGTCTTCTTCGGTGGGTTTGCGCCCCTCGCGCTCGAGCTTGGCCAGCTCAATTTCCATCAGGGTTTTGGCCGCCGCATTGCCGCTCATCACGGCGTATTTGGCCGAAGGCCAGGCATAAATAAAGCGGGGCGCGTAGGCCTTGCCGGCCATGGCGTAGTTACCCGCCCCAAACGAGCCTCCGGTAATCAGGGTAATCTTGGGCACCACCGAGTTGGAAACCGCATTGACGAGCTTGGCCCCCCGCCGAATGATGCCCTGCTGCTCGGACTCCTTGCCCACCATAAAGCCGGTCACGTCCATCAGGAACAAAAGGGGAATGAAGCGCTGGTTGACCTCCAGGATGAACCGGGCAGCCTTGTCGGCGGCCTCGGCGTAGATGACCCCTCCCACCTCGATTTTTCCAGGTTTCTTGATAACCAGGCGCTGGTTGGCCACAATCCCCACCGGGAACCCCCCCAGGCGGGCATAACCACAAACCAGGGTCTGGCCGTAGTTGGCCTTGTACTCGTGAAACTCCGAGCCATCTACCAGCCGGGCAATTACCTCGTTCACATCGTAGGGCCTGGAGCCATCCGGTGAGACCAGCCCGTAGAGGCCTTCGGGCGGGTGAAAAGGCTCCAGCTCGGGCCCTCGCTCCAGTGCCCAGGGCGCCAGGTCGGGGCGGGCATACAGCGCAGCCAGCGTGCGAATCCGCGCAATGGCCGAGGCATCGTCTGGTTCGTAGAAGTCCACCGTGCCGGATACTTCGGCGTGCATCCGCGCCCCGCCCAGTTCCTCCGAACCCACGTCCTGGCCAATGGCCGCCTTGACCAGGGCGGGGCCTGCCAGGTACAGCCCCGAGCCTTCGGTCATGATCAGGGCGTCGGTCATGAGGGGCAGGTAGGCCCCCCCGGCCACACAGTTACCCATAATGGCCGAGATTTGTGGGATGCCCATCCCGCTCATGCGGGCGTTCAGGTAGAAGATGCGGCCAAAGTCGTCCTGGTCGGGAAACACCTCGTCCTGCAAGGGTAAAAAGACCCCCGCCGAGTCCACCAGGTACACCGTGGGGAGGTGGTTCTCGAGGGCAATGGTCTGGGCCCGAATGACCTTCTTAGCAGTGATGGGGAAAAAAGCCCCTGCCTTCACGGTGGCGTCGTTGGCCACAATCATCCAGTCCCGACCGGCAATTTTGCCAATCGCCGTAACCACGCCCCCTCCGGGCGCACCCCCCCAGTCGGCATACATCTGCCAGCCAGCATAACCCAGGATTTCCTCCGGTTCGGTATCCGGGTCTATCAGCGCCGCAATGCGCTCGCGGGCGGTCAGCCGTCCCCTGGCGTGCTGGCGCTCCACGGCTTTGGCGCCCCCACCCTGGCGAAGTTGCTCGAGCGAGGTGCGAAAATCGGCCATCAGGCGCACCCAGGCGTCCTTGTTCTGCTTGAAGGGAGAGGATTCCCGCTCCTTGGGGCTGATGTGGCTTTGAATCATGCCAAAAGTCTACCGTTTTTTTGCCGGCAGGTTGTGTTTTCGTTAGATTTCAGGAACCTGCTGGAGCGCTTGTTTACCACCAACCACAGTGCAGGGCACTTCCCTTATCTTTACCCCATCAGTCCGCACCGCCCTGCCCAGGCTCGCTTGGTCTTGACAGGGGGAGGCGAATCCAGAAACGAGCCCCACCCTCCGGGCGATTATCGGCGGCCACGTGGCCTCCGTGGGCTTCTACGAGGGCCTTGACAATCGCCAGTCCGAGGCCGGTGCCACCGCTCTCGCGAGCCCTCGAGGGCTCTGCCCGATAGAAGCGCTCAAACAGATGGGGCAGGTGCTCTAGCGCAATGCCCGGCCCGGTGTCGCAAACCTCGAGCCGCGCGTTTTCTCCTTCAGAATCGAGTTTTACGATAATCCGCCCCCCCATTGGGGTGTGGCACAGGGCATTTTCCAGCAGGTTGAGGAGCACCTGCTTTAGCCGCTCGGGGTCGGCGTGGGTGGAGAGGGGCAGGAGGGTGGCTTCCAGTTCAACCCCAGCCGCCTCGGCCCGGGGTTGAAAGTTGGCCAGCACATCTTCAACCAGGCGATCCAGCGCAATCAACCGGGGCCGTAACACCAGCTGGCCGGTGTCGGAAAGCGAAAGGGTACGCAGGTCCTGCACCAGCCGGGTCAGCAAGTCCACCTCGCCTACCAGGCGGCGCAGGTTCTCGGAAGAAGCCTCCAGCAAGCCGTCGGACATGGACTCGAGGTCGCCCTTCAGGATGGTCAGGGGGGTGCGTAGCTCGTGGGCGATATCGGCAATCATCTGCCGCTCACGCTCCTCTTTGGCCGTCAGCTCGGCGGCCACATCGTTGAACGCCCGGCCCAACTCGGCCAGTTCGTCTCTGCCCGGTATGTTCACCCGCACGTCACGCTCCCCGCGACCGAAGCGCCGGGTGGCCTGAGTCAGGGTCTGCACCGGCTGTACCAGACGAAAGGCCAGGTAGGTTCCCACGCCCAGGGCCACCACCAGGGCCAGCAGGCTGGAGCGCCAGCTCGAAGCCTGCAACTGCGCCAGCAGAATCTGCCTTCCGCGGCCCGGCACCCCCTCTTGCGGTGTTTCCCCGCTACGGGCGGCCTCGTTGCCGGCCACGAAGTTTTGGAAGTGGCGGCGGGCCTCCTGGTAGCCCAGCCAACCGGTAAGTCCCGCAGCGAAAACGGCCACCAGGGCAAAGGCCAGGGCCAGCCGAACCACCAGCTTCATCGCAATCTCCCCCTAGTCAGCGTTGGAGCCCATTCCAGTCAAGCGATAGCCCACCCCGCGTACGGTCTCGAGCTGCTCGCCGCAGGCGCCCAGACGTTCCCGCAGGTTCTTGATGTGTACATTGATGGTGCGTTCATCGGCTCCGGAGTCGCCGAGCGCGTCCATGATCTCGTTACGGGTAAAGGCCTTGCCGGGGTGTGCGGCCAGAGCGGCCAGCAGGCGCAGTTGCGTGGGGGTAAGGCTCAGGGGTTCTCCCCGGCAGCGGGCCTGGAAAGCCTCGAGGTCAATCTCCAACCCCCCCACCTGGTAGTGCTGGGGGATCCTGACCTGCCCCTTGCTGCGGCGCAGCACCGCCTTGACCCGCGCCACCACCTCCCGGGGGTTGAAGGGCTTGACAATATAGTCGTCGGCGCCAAGTTCCAGGCCCAGGAGCCGATCCACGTCCTCGGCCCTGGCAGTAACCATCAGGATGGGTACTTCCGACTCGCGGCGGATGCGCTTGGTTACCTCCAGGCCGTCGAGCTCGGGAATCATGAGGTCCATCAGGATCAGGTCGGGCTGGGCCGCCCGCCAGAACTCGAGGGCGCGTTTACCGTTTGCAGCCCGCTCGGTACGAAAACCTTCGGCCCGCAGATACCGCTCGAGGACATCAGCGATGCGGGCCTCATCCTCCACTATCAGCACTAGTTCTCCAGCCATAGTCCCCCTCATGGTAAGGCCCTCTTCAAAGGGCAGAAGCCCCCTCATGGGGGCCTCCGCTCGAGGTGGACACTAACTTAACGCCATCTGGGGCCTGGCTGCGAGCCACCCGCCGGGTTGCCGCCCATGCGCCCGGGGCCCATGCCGCCCCACCGGCCCTGCACAGGTTGGTTCTGGAAATTGGGGCCACCCAGCCCACGCCCGTTCACCTGGGCCCTCATCTGGGTTTCAACCTGGACCTGGGCCTCTTGCATCTGGGCCGGGGTCAGGCTTCCACCCTGCTGGGCTGCGGCTTTGAAGTAGTTGAGGTGCGCAACCAGCGAGGCCCGCTTGAGGTTCTCGAACACCCGGGTCAGGTCGGGGTAGTTTTGCACCGCCGCCAGCAGCTTGTCGTACATGGCGGCATTGTCCACTTCAGTCTGGACTTCCTGCTCAGCAATGCTCACCAGGTTAGCCGGAAGGGTGATCTTGCCCAGGTAGGGGTTGGTGGTGGGATAGGCCACACCGTATTTGTCCAGTTGCCGCTGCAGGGCCTGGATGTGCTGGGCCTCGGAGGCGCGGATGCTCACATAGGGCTCGATGGCCCCGTACTGCTGAATCACCGCATCGTAGGTGGCATAGGCCGCATACTCCCCTACCGGCCCAACCAGGGCCTCCAGCAGCGCCTCCTGGGCCTGGTCGCTCAGGGTCGAGGTGGGGGAAACCGGGTTCGTATATCCAAACCTCGGCTGGGCCAGGCCCAGGGCCAACGCACCGACTAACATCACGCCTAGCAAGATTTTTTTGGTCATGTTGCTCATCTCCTTTCCTTACGGTCTATAGCCTAGGTGCAAATAGGTTTAGCGCGGGCAAAGGCTCGGTGAATTTTTGATATATCGCGCTCTTCACAGACGTGACCACCCACGAAAATGTGAAGGGGCAAGCAGACGTGCCTCACCGGGGTGAGGCACGCTTGTCTGCGTTGCGCCGGGATCCAGACGCATGTTAAGCACCTAAGCGTGGGCCGGGCCCAACCCACGCTTGGGTTTTGAGTTTCCAGGCGGCCACGGTTCTGTCCAGGATAAAGCTTTCTTGTAGTCGGCTAACTCTGAACGGGCGAAGACTGCTCTACCCCACCCAAAAACCAAACTCGCCACCCAAAAACTTGCGCTTATTCAGCACCTGCCTGACGGCCGCTGGCCTCTCTGCCAGAGCTTTCTGAAAATAGGGCTGGCCCAGCAG
>CAZIXH010000225.1:0-7533 GCA_964543055.1 uncultured bacterium | reverse complement strand
GTGGAGGGGGTCGAGGAGGGGTACCGGGCCATGCTGGCCCAGCGCCGCAAGCTTCCTTTTGAAGCCGACGGGGTGACGGTCAAACTCAATAACCTGGCCCTCTGGTCCGAACTCGGCTACACCGCCAAAACCCCCCGCTTTGCCATTGCCTACAAGTTCCCTGCCGAGGAGAAGCCGACACGAGTGGTGAATGTGGTTTTTCAGGTAGGGCGTACCGGACGGGTTACGCCGGTGGCCGAACTCGAGCCCATCTCGCTGGATGGCTCTACCGTCAGCCGGGTCACGCTGCACAACGAAAGCTACGTGCAGGAGCTGGGCTTGCGGATTGGCGACACGGTGCTTGTGCACAAGTCGGGCGGGGTGATTCCCGAGGTGCTACGGGTTTTGACCGACGCGCCCAGGGGGCATAAATCTGTTGAATGGCCCCAACGCTGCCCGGAATGCCAGACCGAGCTGGTGCTGTCCGGCAAGATTCACCTGTGCCCCAATCCCTTATGCCCGGCCAAGGCTTTTGAGTCTATTCGCCACTTTGCCAGCCGCCGGGCCATGGACATCCAGGGGCTGGGGGAGAAGCTGATTGAGCAGCTTCTGGAGATTGGCCTGGTCACGGAGGCTGCTGATCTATACCAGCTTCGCAAGGAAGACATAACGGCCCTCGAGCGCAAGGCGGAGAAAAGTGCCCAGAACCTTATAGACCAGATTGAAAGCAGTAAAAGTCGCGGTCTCGAGCGGCTTTTATTTGCCCTGGGCATCCCCCAGGTGGGCGAGGCTACCGCCAGGGCCCTGGCTAAGCGCTTTGGCCATCTGGATAACATTCTCTCAGCCACCGTGGAGGAGCTCGACGCCGTACCGGACATTGCCGAAGTCACTGCCCAGGCCATTCACAGCGCCCTAGCCAAACCCCAGATGCGACGTTTTATCGAGCGCCTTCGGGCCGCCGGGGTTAGCTTTGAGGCCAGAGAGCAGCAAAAAAGCAACGCTCTGGAGGGACTGACCTTTGTGCTTACCGGGGAACTCTCCCGCCCCCGGGATGAGGTGGCGCGGGAACTCGAGGCCCTGGGCGCTAAAGTGTCTGGTTCAGTCAGCAAGAAAACCAGTTATGTGGTGGCGGGGCCGGGTGCGGGCTCAAAACTTGCCAAAGCCCAGGAACTGGGGATTCCCGTACTGGACGAGGGCGGTCTGGCCGAACTGCTACGAAAAAAAACCCTGGTGGGCTAGCACCCGAACCGCTTCTACCGGGCTCGAATTTCCTTACCTGCAAAGGTCATTGCGGCAAATATCCAGCACGGCCCAGTCGCGGCCTGGCTGATCGCGTACTACCAACTTCACAAACACACTTCCGCCTTCGCTCCAGTAGCGGTCTCCGTTGCTGCTTTCAAACTCGGCTCTGGAGGCTGCACGGGGCAGTTTGTTGCGGTTGTCAATCCAGTAGTCGCGGTAGATGAAGGGTTCTCCGCTGTAAGGTAGCGCCACGATGATGAACTCTCCCGACAGGCTATTATCATAGCGCAGCTTGAGCTTGCCGGGCATACTGCCAGAGATGCCCAGGTTGTAACTGCGGCCCTTGAACACGGTGGCCCCGAATTGGGTGTTGTCGCCGCCTTTGGGTGTGCCCCACATTCGGAAAACGTGATTGCTACCGTCGTTGCGGGTGAGCGAGACCGGGGCGATGTTGCCGCCACTTTCGTTGTAGATGTAGAGCCGACCGTAGCTGTAGTTGCAGATGCTGGCGTTCCAGTCTGTGCGCACCTCGCAGGCGGTGTCCAGCAGGAAAGGGTTGTTCAGCACAATGGCATGCCCCCTCTTCCCACTCACCGAGCCGTCTGAGTCCACAAACACGCTTCCCCGGTAGCCGTCGGAGGTATCGTCGTTGGCGATCTCCTCCGGCGTGGGCTCGGGGCGTGGCGGCAGGTAGACCGGCTTCGCATTGGTAAAGCGGGCCCCCTCGGCAAAGTTGCGGCTGTCAATGGAAAAATCGGTAAAGCGCAGGTAGCTCATGGCCCCGGCCTCACGGGTTGCGGTCTGGCCGCCCTGGGCGTTCTGGATTTGCAGGGGTTGAAAGTTCACAAACTGCACGTTGCGGAAGCCAATCTTGCCATCGTAAAACTCGAAGCCACGGATGGGGAAGTTGTCCTGGATGGGGCCCCCGTTGCTGGTGGCCCAGGGCCTCGGCAGGCTGCGACCATCCGCGCCGCGGAACTCCCAGCTTTCGGGGAAGCCTTTATTGTCGCTGTCACCCACTATCAGCGAGTCCTCGAGGGTGGTCTCCCAGGAGGCGAAGGTGACGCCGATAGCGTTGTCGGAAAGCCTGGCCCCGGTGACTTTGTGGTTGGTGCCGCGTAGCCAGATGGCATTGCCGCGGTTTTTGTAGCCGGTGAAGTTCTTGAATTCCGCCACCACTGGAGGGTTTTTGGTGTTGTCGTACTGACTCTGTGCATCCGCGGGGTTGGTGCGGGGGTTGTAGATGGTGGTCTCGGACTCGAGGGTGTCTTTGTTGGGGCCACGGTCTACCATCAGGCCGTCCCAGTTGGAGTGGGCCACATTCCCCGAGAACTCGCCCAGCGGGGTACGACGCGGCCAGATGGTGGTGGTGGCCGAGGGGCCGGTGGGGTTTTCAGGCAGGGCATACCAGAAGCCGGTGTGTTCCGAGCCAGCCGCCACATTGTTGCGAACGATGTTGTTGGGGTGCGTCAGCCAGAAGGTAGCCGGGGTTTGGTCGGTGGGGATGACCCCTTTTTGCCCCTTGGAGGCGTCGGGCTTGCGGGTCCAGATGCCCAGATTGCCCTCAATAAGGTTTCGGCTCTCGGCGCCGTCCTCCAGGAAGTAGCAGTGACCGATATTGTTATAGGCAACGTTGCCCACGACCTCTACCTGGCTGGTTCCGTGCACGGTAACGCAGCGGTTAAAGCTTTGGTGTATGGAGCTATTTTTGATGTACTGCCCAGGCGATTCACCCATCAGATGCCAGTGAAAGGGGTAGCGTGCGAGCCGGTCGAGCTGGCCCATGCGAAACAGCTCGACCCCCGAAACCCGCATAAAACTGCCCATCATGCCCATGATGTGCCCACCGAATCCGGTGTTCACAGCGGACTCATCCCCCTGTATCCGCACATTTCGGGATAGCAAACCCACTTCCGCCCGCTGATCCACATCAAAGGTGACGCTGCCAAAATGGGGGTACTTGAGCGCAGAGTCGAGGGTGAGGGTGTTGCCAGAGATGGCCGTAATGGTCTTGACCTCGGCCTGCCGGGGGTCAAAGTCGGTTGAGGCGATCACAATCTGATCCCCTACCCGCCAGTCCCTGGCGTCCAGAACTGTGATCTGGGTCGCGCCTTTGGCGGCTGTTTGGGCCAGTCTGGTCCAGCCCTTGCGCGGTTCACCGTGAAGCTCGAGGATGCCCCCCATCACCCCTAATACCTTGGTGCCCATGCCCATCTGGTCTTCGGCTGGGTTGTTGCCAGTGAGGGTGATTACTGCACGGCGTCGAAAAGGCTGGTTGGGTGTCCCAACTTCCAACTTGCCGTGCACCATAATCCAGTCGGCTTTGAGCTCGAGGTCTTTATCGCCAAACCGAAGAACCCCGTAAACCGACAGCCCCTTCAAGGGAGGTGGGTTTACGTCCAGGGTTACGGCCAGATCGGGCGGGATGCTGACCACTTCTCTTTCGGCAGGCACTCTCTTGCTTGGCCAGATGTTGGGGTCTGACCAGAGCCCCGAGCGGGTGGGGGTAGGCTCACCTGGGGGCGTAGTGCTTTCACTGTTGCCATTGCAGGCGGCCAACGTGGTAATTAGAAAAAGCCACAGAAAACGCCTCAGCATATCCAACTCACCTCAGATTTTGAGACATCCATCGCTATCTGAACACTAAGATTACGGTACCCACGCTAACGATACGCAACAGGTAACGCCTGAAAGTCAAGGGAGGGATTAAGGCCTTCTTTATGCTGTTCACATGGTTGTTTTTCCAGAAAAAAACTCAACTGTTTTGACCGAACTTTACGCAATGATGCAAAAGGACACCGGGTATTGAGGGTTGGGTTGGGGCGAACAATCACCCCATTCGCGCATGTCTCTTTGTCAGGCATCTTTTTATCAACCTTTCCCTGCAGGACACGGGAACAATGCTGCAAATATAGCCATCCAACCCAAAGCGAAAGTCGGTGACAAGCTTCGCTGAACGGACTCTAAAGCGGACTGCGTGTTTGCGGAAGGATCTAGGCTGGCTAAACAAGCTAGCGAGGGCTTGCTAAACCACTGTTTGGTTTGAGATGGCCAGAATGGCCTCGCATCTTGCTGATGCTCATGATAATCAAAAGCCTGCCAGGCTTCCATCGAGATTGAAAATCTAGACGACTGTACCTGAGTCAACGAGATGGCGTTTTTCAGGCAGTTACCTGTTAGCATCAGGCGAGTTTTTTGAGGATGCGGGTGAACGGGTTCAGGCAACTGAATCTGCTCCCTTGAAGACTCTCTGTTCGATAAGCCAGCAGAGACGGTCAATGTAGACAAAGGAGCAGAGGGGCTCTATACTCACTAGTTGGTTGTTGCGAGGAGTAGCGCAGCCTGGTAGCGCACCTGCTTCGGGAGCAGGGGGTCGCTGGTTCGAATCCAGTCTCCTCGACCATGTGACCCCACGATTTGTGGGGTTTCTTTTTTTCGAGATATCTTCTTGGGCTCTTCTCACGGGCTTCAAATAACGATTTGTGAAACTCAAATCTGCGATAAACTGCGCTCGAGCACCTACCCTTGAAATGCAAGCAGGGCCAATGTCCGGTCACTGTGCATGTACGACAGATAAACCATGAAACGCTTGCTCGTCTTTTTGTTGGCCCTCACCATCGGCAGTATGGTGGTAGGCCAGTCAGGAGTTTATCGCCTGCGGGTCGTTTCCTGGAGTTGTAAAGCGTTTGCTCGAGGGGTACTGGTGCAGGGCGCGGTCAGGAATATTAGCTCCCGGCCTTTGCAAGACCTGAGGGCCAGTGTGCGGGTGATCGGGCCGGGGCTCCGCATGGCCAGCAATTCTGCAGCCTTGCAAGATCGCAATTTGATGCCAGGCGAAGCGGCACATTTTGAGGTGCGGATTCGCACTGGTTTTGACTCAGTCAATCGGTGTGAGTTGTGGTTTCGCAATCCTCGAGTGGTACAAATTGCTACGCTCGTTCCCAACCCCCGTTGAGTGCTGCCAGTCAATGCCAGGTGGGTTTGGAAAGGGGAGCCTGGCGTTGGGTTGAGTCCATTCTCTGATAGCATTGCCTTATGAAGAGAGGCATCCTTTATACCGGGTTGCTCCTGATGGCAGGACTGGTGCAGGCCCAGGGCACGGTCTATAAACTGCGGGTCAGCGAGTGGAGCTGCGCTCTGAATGCCAGTGGTGCAATGGTGGCAAAAGGCACGGTGATTAATCAGTCTGGCCAGACCCTGAACAATGTGCGAATCAACCTGCGGGTAACTGACAAGCAGGTCACTACCGTGAATGGGGTGCCCAATCGTCGGGTTTACGGCACTAATTCAGCCCCAATCGCAGTGCGAAGCCTGGCTAATGGGGCTAGCAGCCGTTTTGAGGTGCAGGTCAAGCCCACTCAAACCGGCAATGTGCAATGCCAGATCTGGTTCCGTAGTCCGGACATGGTACAGATTCCGACCCGGGTTCCGGGGCAGTAACCCCCAGGGATGTTGCGGTGCTGCGAATTCTGGGGGGAACGGCCAAAGGGGTTGTGCTTAGGGTGCCCGAATCGGCGCGACCCAGCCCGGTGCGTCTGCGCAAAGCCCTGTTCGACTATTTACGTTTTCGCTATCCCCGCAGGGGTAGCTTTTTGGATCTTTATGCGGGCAGCGGCGCGATAGGCCTCGAGGCCGCCTCGGAGGGTTTTGAAACCACCCTGGTAGAAAAAGACCGCCAGGCCATTCAATACCTGCGCGAGAATGCCAGCAAAGCCCGTCTGAAAGTCCGGATCGAAGGGGTGGCCGTAGAGCGTTACTTGATGGATGCAAAGCGGCAGGGTCTACGCTTCACGGTGGCCTTCATGGCACCGCCCTATCCCCACGACCTGTTGCAGGATTTTGCGCGGTTGCTCGAAGCGCGGATTGTTGAGCCAGGTGGTCTTTATATTTTGCAGCACCCCACCGACCTGACCCTGCCAATGGGTGAGCGCCGAGAGTATGGCTTCAATACCCTGACCATCGTCGAGGCTGAAGCAGTCGGATGGGAAACGAAGTAGGTCTGCTGTTCGTAACCCAAAGAGTTTGACGCTAGGGCCCTGGCTGTGTGAAGATACTGCGCGAAAGCGAGGCATCATGCACGTGGTCTATCCGGGCAGTTTCGACCCCTTGCACAACGGGCACTTTGACGTAATCCAGCGGGCCTCGAGGCATTTCAGCAGGGTGACGGTGGCGGTACTCGAGAACCCCTCTAAACGGGGACTTTGGCTATTTTCCCCACAGGAACGGGTTGAAATTATCCGACAGGCGGTGGCTACGGCTCGTATGACCAATGTGGAGGTGGATACTTTTAACGGGCTCCTGGTGGAATACATGAAGCGAATAAATTCCAAAGTCATCGTCAAGGGGCTGAGGGCAGTATCCGATTATGAAAGCGAGCTCCAGATGGCCCATCTCAATCGGCAGTACGGCAACCACCCCGAGACGTTTTTTATCATGGCAGCCACCCGGTGGTCGTTTGTTTCTTCTACTATGGTCAAAGAAATTGCCCGCTATGGGGGAGATGTGTCCAAGCTGGTGCCACCGGCCACCGTTGAGGCCTTGCGGGCCAAGCTCAACTCTGTGGAGAACTGACATGCAAACGCAAAAGAGCAAGCACGGCAACACCCTGGAGATCGGTCATCTGATTGGTGGGGAAGAGGTATTCGAAGGTAGGCTGCTCGAGCGCCATAACCCCGCTGACCGGGCCGACCTGACGGCTCGTTTCCCGGAAGGAACCAAGGAAACTTTGCGCAAAGCTGCCAGAGCCGCACAAAAAGCCTTCCAGGACTGGTCGCGTACCCCGGCACCCGTGCGTGGGGGGGTGCTGATGAACCTGGCCGGGGTGCTGACCCGCGAAAAAGACACCCTGGTGCGGCTGATGGTACGCGAGGTGGGCAAAACCTTCAAAGAGGCCGGTGGGGACGTTCAAGAAGCCATTGATACGGCCATCTTCTTCGCCTCGGAAGGTCGCAGGCTCTACGGCCAGACCGTGCCCAGCGAGATGAAGCAGAAAGAACTCTTTACCTTCCGGCGTCCCATTGGCGTGGTGGGCATGATTACGGCGGGCAACTTTCCCATTGCAGTGCCTTCATGGAAGCTGATTCCGGCCATCCTCACCGGCAACACGGTGGTCTGGAAGCCCTCCGACGACTCGCCCGCACTTTCCTATGTTTTTGTCAAGCTCTTCGAGGAAGCCGGACTGCCGCCGGGGGTCATCAATGTGGTGTTTGGCGAGGGCAAGGAATCTACGGGGCAGTGGCTGGTAGAACTGATGGACGAAGGGCTGCTCAACAAATTTGCCTTTACCGGTAGTACGGCGGTGGGGCGCTGGAT
>CAZIXH010000224.1:0-4430 GCA_964543055.1 uncultured bacterium | reverse complement strand
AAGGCCCGGTTTTGACTTGCGACTTGAGACCTAACGCCTGAAGAGCCCCCTGCCCCCTCTTTGCTGCTGCTTGGCCAGGGTTTTCATGAGCTGCTTGGTGTCCTCAAAGGTTTTGATGAGGCGGTTGACCTCCTGCACCGTAGTGCCCGAGCCCGCCGCAATTCGCTTGCGCCTCGAGGCATTAAGTACCTTGGGGTCGCGCCGCTCCTTGGGGGTCATGGAGAGCACAATGGCCTCCATGCGGTTTACCTGTTTTTCGTCCACCGAAAAGCCAGCCGGAAGCATCCGCGACATGCCCGGAATCATGCCCAGGATTTCGGTAAAGCTGCCCATCTTGCGCATCTGGCGCATCTGGGTGATGAGGTCTTCCAGGGTGATTTCCTTGAGGTCTTTCTGGGGGGCCTCGAGCTCGGCCTGCTTGGCTTTTTCCAGCAGGGTCTGAAGGTCGCCCATGCCCAGGATGCGCTGGGCCAGCCGGTCGGGGTAGAAGGGCTCCAGACCCTCGAGCTTCTCCGAAACCCCCGCGAAGTAGATGGGCTTGCCGGTCACGTGCCGGGCCGAAAGCGCCGCCCCGCCCCGGGCATCGCCGTCGAGCTTGGTCAGAATCAGACCCGAGACGCCAATGCGCTCATCGAAGGTTTTGGAGACGTTCAGGGCCTCCTGGCCGGTCATGCTGTCCACTACCAGCAGGGTCTCGGAGGGCCCCAGCACCTCTTTGAGCCGGGCCAGCTCGTCCATCAGGGCTTCGTCTATCTGGAGGCGGCCTGCGGTGTCCACAATGACCAGGTCGCGGTAGTCGAAGGTCAGGTGCTGCTGCAAGCGGGTGCGGGTGGTCTCGGGGCGCTCGTTATCGGCAACCTCGAGCACCGGCACCCCAATCTTTTCGCCCAGAATACGAAGCTGCTCGCGGGCGGCGGGGCGCTGGGTATCGGCGGCTACCAGCAAGGGGCGCCGCCCCTTGGACTTGTAGAACTGGGCCAGCTTGCCAGTGGTGGTGGTCTTACCCGAGCCCTGCAACCCTACCATGAACCACAGGTTGCCCTCGTTCTTGAGTACCGGCTGTTTGGCTTCCCCCCCCAGCATCTGCACCAGTTCTTCGTAAACCACCGCCAGGATTTGCTCCGCTGGGGTGAGGCTCTCGAGCACGGCCTGGCCCAGGGTTTTCTCCTGCACGCGGTTTACAAAGCTCTTGGCCACCTCGAAGTTGACGTCAGCCTCCAGGAGCGACATACGAATCTCGCGCAGGGTGGCCTTGAGGTCGGCCTCGCTGATGCGGCCCCGCCCGCGCAGCTTGTCTACAGCGGCGCGGATGCGTTGGGAAAGGGTCTCAAACATAGGTTCAGTCTAGCCGGGAGGTGCCCAAGAAACCACTCATATTATTTTTGCGATTTCTGGCCCACTTCCTGAAGGCCGCCCGCTAGGGTAGCAGCAATGGATTGAGTGTGTCAATATCAAGTGATGTGATTATAGTTTCAGGATCGGCGTCTGAAGTGAACAGGCCGAAGGCCGAAAGCTGAAGGCCCAAGGCGGGGGCAGAAGGGCATCGGCAAAACTGCCATCAACGCCCGGACAACGCTATACTGCACCTATGGCACGGCAGAATCCGGTTGGCCAGGCCAGCTTCACGGAGTATTTGGAGCTCGAGGCCCACGCCCAGGAGCGCCATGAGTATGTGGACGGTTATCTGTTTGCCATGGCGGGCGGAACCGCCAGTCACAACCGACTCATCAGCCGACTGAACCGCCTAATCTTCGACAGCGCCGAGGCCTCGGGCTGCGAGCTTTTCATGGCCGATATGATTCTGCAAACCCCCAGCGGGCGGGGTTACTACCCCGACTTATTCCTCTCGTGCGAACCACCCGACGGCAAAGCCCGCTACAAGCAGCAGGCCTGCTGGATTATCGAGGTGCTGTCCGAAACCACCGAGGCCATAGACCGGGGTGAAAAGCTGCAAAGCTACACCGCCATAACCGCCCTCAAAGCCTATATTCTGGTCTCGCAGGATAAGCCACTGGTCGAGATTTTCGAGCGTCTGGAGGACAGCTCCTGGCGTTATACCCCTGTGGGTAAGCAGGGCGTTTTCAAGCTGCCTTGCCTGGATTTGCAGCTCGAGGTTGCCGAGGTGTACCAGGGCATGACCTTCTAATGCCGACCTCAGCGACATACCCAACTTTCAGTGATACACAGGCCTGGAGTGGGTGGCAGGCGGTGGGTAGTGGGCCTCGATCACCTACCCCCTGTCCCCTGCTTCACTGTTCCGGTAGTCTGAAATGCGCCCAACCCAAATGGTATAGCCCGTGCCATTGACCTCGATAAGACCGCAGCATGCCAGCAACGATGGGAGACACTCAAATTTGCTTGCCTTGATGGGCCTCCGGTGCTACCCTACTAGAGGCAGTTTTGCCACCTTGTAAGGCCAAGAACACAGGGTTCAAGGCGCAAGGTATAGGAGGCACCGTGGAAGATCACAGTTCTAGTCGAAGATTTTGCCCGGTGTGCTCCCACACCGACTAATCCTCGACAAACCGTGTACCCTGCGGAGCTTCCTTCCAAGATTCGGCTCTGGCCGAAAACCGAAGGAGGCCGCAAATGTACGAGACCCAAACCCTGGCTGGGCTGGACGCACTGCAAAGCGCCCTCGAGGAGAGCGACGCCTTCAAGGTCAAGGCTGCGCTGGAAGAGCTCTATCCGGCACAGATTCTGGAGCACTGGTCGGAGTTTGCCCCCGAACACCGCCTGCCCATCCTGACCCTGCTCTCCCCTGCCGATGCCGCAGAGGTGTTCAGCCACCTCGAGGAAACCGAACAAGCTGAACTCCTGGAGGCATTGCCCCCCTGGCGGGTCAAGGAGCTGCTGGAAGAACTTTCCCTCGACGACCTGGCCGACACCATCAACGCCGTCGAGGAGGAAAACCCGGCTCAGGCCGAAGCCCTGCTGCGCCAGCTAGACCCCGAGACCCGGGCCGAGGTCGAAGAACTCGCCGAGTACGACGAGGACGAGGCCGGGGGCATCATGACCTCGGAGTACATTGCGGTACGCGACGCCATGCGGGTCGAGGAGGTGTTCCGCTTTCTGCGCCGCGAGGCCCCCGATGCCGAACAGATTTACGTGATTTACGTGGTAGACGCCGAAGAGCACCTGGAAGGGGTGCTCACCCTGCGCGACCTGATTGTGGCCGACCCCAAAACCCGCGTCGCCGAGATCATGAACCCCGATGTGATTTTTGTGCGCGACGACACCGACCAGGAAGAGGTCGCCCGCCTGATGGCCGACTACAACTTCACGGTGCTGCCGGTGGTGGACGAGGACAAAAAACTGGTGGGCATTGTCACCATTGACGACGTAGTGGACGTCATCCAGGAGGAGGCCACCGAAGACATCTACCGCTTGGGCGCGGTGGAGTCGCCCGAACTGGTTTACAGCAAATCGAGCGTGTGGGAGCTGTGGAGTGCGCGGGTGCGCTGGCTGGTTATCCTGATCGTGACCGGCAGCATCACCAGCAGCATCCTGCAAGGCTTCGAGTCGGTACTGGCGGCCATCACTGCGCTGGCTTTTTATCTGCCGGTTCTCACCGGAACCGGCGGCAACACCGGCAACCAGTCCAGCACCCTGATTGTGCGGGCTCTGGCCACTCGCGATGTAGAACTGCGCGACTGGTGGCCCATTCTGCGCAAAGAGCTGGGGGTGGGCGTACTGCTGGGCCTGACCCTGGCGGCCCTGCTGGCGGTCAAGGTGGTGATTGACGGCGAGACTGACCTGCTCTGGGTGGTGGGCATCTCACTGGGGCTGGTGGTACTGGTGGCCAATATTGCAGGTTCGATGCTGCCCATCTTGCTGAAAAAACTCAAGCTCGACCCGGCCCTGATTTCAAATCCCCTGATTGCCACCGTCACGGACGTGACCGGCCTGGTGGTTTATCTGAGCGTGGCCCGCTGGTTGCTGCACCTGTGAGGGCTCTCATGACCAAGGCAGTACAATCCGGGCTTGGGAGCTGAGCCATGAGGCTTACGATGATTGTGGAGTGGAGCCTGGGCAGCGCCCTGCGCTTCGACTGGGACGGCCAAACCCTGGTGCCCCGCGACCCCCCCTGGCGGGCTGAGTGGGGCCTCCCACCGGTGAATTACGGCCAGATTCCGGGGTATTTCAACCTTGCCGATCAGGCCGCACTGGATGCCATCTGGGCCAGCTGGGAACCTGTTGCGGCGGGAAGCTGGCTTCAGGGAGAAGTCCTGGGCATGATCTGGTTGCCCGACGGCGACCACAAAATCATTCTGGGCGAACCCCAGAACTCGCATAACCTGGACGTGGACGGGCTTTGGGCCTGGGTTCGGGGTCGAGAACCCCGCCTAGCGGCGGCCGCGGAAGCCCTGCCTCCTATGCACCTCTGACCCTGCCCACGACCGACCCTGGGTAGGATCCGGGGGAGGCCG
>CAZIXH010000223.1:0-2722 GCA_964543055.1 uncultured bacterium | reverse complement strand
TTTTGGAGCTGAAGAGAATACCCAGGAGGCAACCTTGCCCAGTGTACCCATCGCCGGAACCTGGCAGGCCGAGGTGACGTATGACTGGGGTGCCAAATATACCGAGCGCTTCAACTTCAAGGTGGAGGGGAGCGAGGTAGGGGGAACCGCTACGTACCTGGGTCAGGTGCGGGGCATCCTCGAGGGCAAGATGGTGGGCGAAAAGCTCACTTTTGTCCTCAGAACCCAGGAAGTCCTGGGCAATAGCCCATCCAGAGAGGTGCAGCACCAGTACCGAGGGGTGGTCACACCCGACCAGATTCGCTTCGTGCTCCAGACCACGGGCGGCTACAGTGAGCACGTGCCGGTAGAGTTTACGGCCCGGCGAACGCCATGATTCATCAAATAGGGCCTTGAACAGGAAAACCAGGACGCCATTTTATTCACAAATTCCTAAAAACCACTCGGCCTGGCCCTGATTCACTCCCAATCCATTAGCGCTTTTGCCAGCGTGGAAAGCGCGACATATTCAATCCTGGCCACCGCAGGGTCAAACTGGGAGGTCTGGGCAAAGGTTGTTTTATATGATAGCCCTCAGGAGCCCAAGGGGTGAGCTGGGAGGTGCTTTAGTCATACGCACCATAACTGGCGGATTGTTTCACCAAAAAGCCTTTGTATGTCGGGTATTTTTACCATCTCGCTGGACTTTGAACTGTACTGGGGGGTGCGCGACAAGCTACCCCTCGAGCAGTACCGCTCCAATCTTTTGGGCGTGCGGCAGGCGGTTCCGGCGCTCCTGGATTTGTTCAGCAAATACGAAATTCACGCCACCTGGGCGGTGGTGGGTTTTTTGTTTTTTGAAAGCAAGACCCAGTTGCTGGAAAACCTGCCTCGCCGGAAGCCCCACTACACCAATGCCAGCCTTTCGCCCTACTCGGTGCTGGATCAAATTGGCCACGACGAACACGATGACCCCTACCACTACGCGCCCTCCCTGGTGCGTCGGATTATGGCCACCCCGCACCAGGAACTGGCCAGCCATACCTTTAGCCATTACTACACCCTCGAGCGCGGCCAGACCCTGGAAGATTTTCGTGAAGACCTCGAGGCCGCCCTGCGGGTTGCCCAGGCCTACGGCAGGCGCCTGACCACCCTCATCTTCCCTCGCAACCAGACCCACCCCGAATACCTGAAGGTCTGCCGCGAGATGGGGTTTCGGGTCTACCGGGGCAACGAAGAAATCTGGTTTTACGAGGCGCAAAGCGACGAGCGCCTGACGCTGGTGCACCGCGCCTCGCGCTTTTTGGACACCTACTTCAATATTGCTGGAACCCATGCCTATCCCTTGCCCAAACCGCAGGATGGGCTGATTAATGTGCCCTCTAGCCGCTTTCTGCGCCCATACAACAGGCGCTTGTGGTTCCTGGAGCCTCTGCGCCGACGTCGCATCGTGCGTTCGCTCAAATATGCTGCCCAGACCGACCAGGTTTACCACCTGTGGTGGCACCCGCACAATTTTGGGGTGAACCTCGAGCAAAACCTGGCTTTCCTGGAGTCGGTGCTCAAGACCTTCGATAAATTGCCTCATCAATACCGGATGCAAAGTCTGAACATGGCCGAAGTCGGTCAGTTGGCCCTGGAGAAGGGACAGACCATAGCTATTTGAGTTACAAAAAAGGGCTGTGTAGGATGCCTACGTATGTGTAGTGTGGAAGCCAGTGATCTTTTCCCAGGCCACATTTGGGGGCAAAATGGAGGGGAATGCAAACCACGGTAACGGCCCCCGCCCAAAGCCTGACCCGCCAGGGTGCTGGTTCCCAGGTGCTCATGCGCGGTTTGCTTTTTACCCCCTCCATACCGCGTTATGTGGCTGCCAAGCTGTTGGGTAAACGCTATCCCCCCAGGGCGCTGTCCCTTCAACTGGCCACCCTGCCCGAGCCCGAACGTCCTCCAGGCTTCGAGCGCTTGAAGGTGCGGCTTGCGGGCATCTGCGGGAGCGACCTGGCCCTGCTCTATGGCAAGCAAGCGCCCACCCTCTCGGGGATGTTCTCCTTTCCTGCCGTGCTGGGACACGAAATTCTGGCCGAACTGGGGGGGGTACGGGTGGCGGTCAATCCGGTGCTTTCGTGCCTCGAGCGCGGCCTGCCCGACTGCCCAGCCTGTGCCAGGGGCGACGATCACCTGTGCGCTAACGTGGCCGAGGGCAACTTTGCGCCCGGCATGATTGGCTTTTGCCATAACTTAGGAGGCGGTTGGGCCCAGCGCATGGTGGCCCATCGAGAGCGCATCTTTCCTATAGACGAACAGGTGCCCGACGAACGCGCCGTGCTGACCGAACCGGCGGCGGTGGTTTTGCACGGGTTGCGGCAAGCCTGGGGGAAGGGCAGGCTACCGACGGGGCTCCGGCCAAGCCCGGAAGGTTTGTACGGGTCTGCCGAAAGCATGAACTGGCCGGCGCAGATTCTGGTCATCGGGGCGGGAACCATTGGGCTCCTGGCCATCAAAATGCTGCGGGTGTTGGGCTTTGAGGGGCCTTTGTATGCAGTAGCCCGCCACCCCCGCCAGGCCGAGCTGGCCAGGGCGTTTGGCGCAAACAGGATCTTCCCCACCACCTGGCCCTTATAGACATCTCCGAGCCCACGATACCGGACGAGATCCCGTATGCGGCCTTATGCCCGAAAAAGACAAAAAATGGCGACGTCGGGTAGCAGACAGAAGGATGGAGGTACCTATGAGTTGTACA
>CAZIXH010000222.1:0-3496 GCA_964543055.1 uncultured bacterium | reverse complement strand
GGTCTATGCCATCCAGCGCCTTGACTTTGACCTCACCTAGGTCGAAGCTGCGCGAAAGACCCTGAGCCTCGAGGGCATAGGGGTTTTGCGGCTTGGAAGTAACGGGTCTGTTCCCCCTCATGCCGCCACCTCCAAGCTCCCGTCGCGAATATGCACCACGCGGTGCGCCCGCCGGGCCACCTCGGGGTTGTGGGTCACCACCAGCAGCGTAAGCCCACGTGCGCGGTTGAGGGTTTCCAGAAGATCCATGATCTCGTGGGCGGTATGGGTATCCAGCTCCCCGGTGGGCTCATCGGCCAGCAACAGACCGGGTTGGTTGGCCAGGGCCATCGCCAGGGCTACCCTGGCCTGCTCCCCGCCCGAGAGTTGGGCCGCCTGGTGGTGCAAGCGACCCTCTAGCCCCATCTCGGCCAAAAGGCTTTTGGCCCGATCCCGGGCGGCATGGGCTCCGGTCTTGGAGTCCACCCGCAGGGGAAACTCCACGTTCTCCAAGGCTGAAAGAAAGGGCACCAGGTTGTCGCGTTGAAAGGTCACGCCGATGCGCTCGCGGCGCAGACGGGCGCGTTCGCGCTCGGGTAAGGTGGACAAGCGCTGCCCATCAATCCATATCTCGCCAGCGCTGGGTTCAGCCAGTCCGGCCAGCAGGCTGAACAAGGTGGATTTGCCCGAACCCGAGCGACCCACGATAGCCACAAACTCACCGGGCTGTATCTCGAGGCTGATGCCCCGCAAGGCCACGGTCTGTACCTCGCCGACCTTGAAAATCTTGAACAGGTCACGCACTTCCACCGCTGCTCCACGGCTGACCTGGGGGGATGTGGGTTGCATTGACCCCTCCTACTTCAGCTTGAGCGAGAGGGCCATGTCGCGGTTACCTTCCCAGTCAAAAACTTTGCTGGGGCCAGTCACGCTCAGCACCACCAGCTTGCCCGGCGCGGGCGAGAAGACCCAGCGGTCGGTCAACAGCTCGATGGGCTTGGCGGTCACGCTGGACTTGCCCTGAGACTTGCTGCTCAAGACCTGGGCGCTAAACTTACCCTGATTGAAGGGTTTGATCCCCAGCTTGGTCTCGCCCGCGGGCAGCTTGAGGGCGCTGGCGTAGGCTTGAGGGCTTTCCTTGCTGGGGATCACCTGTAGCGTGAGCCACTCGTCGCCCCCCACGAAGCGGATGCCCTCTTTGTAGCCCTGGTCTTGCGTCCACGAGCTAGGCCGCATAAAGCTCCAACCGCGCACGGTGTCGCTGAAGGCGGTAAGGGTGAACTCGCCCTTGTTGGCCTCGCCATCGGTCTTGGCTTGAGCGTAGATCGGGGCAACTGCCCCGCCCGCGCTTTGGGCATTGCTAACCGCAGCAAAGCCAAGGCTGCTGAGAGCGAGAAGGCTGAAGAGAATTGATTTGTTCATTTTGGACTCCTTTGACGCTGCGGCCTTTCCCGCAGGTATGGCGCTAGAGTAGGGAACCAATCTTTGGATTTGTTAAAGAAAGACCGACCTGCACGCGGATCGGCAAGGCCGGAGTGGGGTCAAAAGGTCACACGTTTTGCAATCTTGAGCCATTCGGCCTGGGTGATCAGCTTGACCTTGGCTCTTAGATCAATTCCACTCTTGTAGGGGTGGTTCTTGATGATCTGTTGAGCGGTTTTGGGGCCAATCCCTGGCAAGGTCTCGAGCTGCTTGAGGGTGGCGGTGTTGAGGTTGACCAGGGCGGTCTTGCTCTGGGCGGCTGAGGTGGGCTTGGCGGCGGAGGTGGTGTTGGCCGCGAATACGGCTCCGCCCAACAGGGCAACCACAGCAAGGGGGGCCAACAGCTTGGCTATTTTCATGGGATTCTCCTTTTGCGCCGGTGCGCTGGTACAGGCTTTACAAATCCAGAGGGCTTGAGTATTGACCCGCTATAAAACGGTTGGGTAAAGAAAAGTAAAGACACCCCTCACCCGATTAAGGGCTTATTAAGCCACCAATGTCTTACTTTCAATGATTCAGGTAAGGCTTTGGTAAATGCCCGCCGGGCAGGCCGCCCTTGGGCAGCCCACCCTTGCGGTGAGTGAAGGGGTTTAGTCGTTTTCACCCTCGCTCTCGCCGTCGTTTTCCTCCTGAGCGCCGACCGCCTCCTGGTGCAGCACCTTGCCGTTGCCCGCATCTACCTTAATCTCCTGTCCGGCGATGACCACCTCCCAGACCAGGTAGCCGTTTTCCACCCCGAGCTTGACCTTGGTGGGGGTAGCGGTGCTGTTCAGCGCCGCCTGGGCGGCCTTGATGGCATCCTGCATGGAGACCTTGGCCATAGCCTGATACTGCTGGGCGCTCAGGTTCTCCTGAACCCGCAGGCTGCCGGTGTAGCTGGGGTGCTGGGTACCGCTCTGCCCGGTCTGCTGGGCAAACGCTGCCAGGCTCAAGAGGGCCGATGCCGCCAACAAGATTGCTTTTCCGTACCGTTTCATCTTTTTCCTCCTTGTCGGGCTCCTGCCCGAACGAGCCCAAGGTAGCCTGGGTACCTTGCAGGAAGGTTGCAGCGCCTGAGTGTTGAATGAAAGCCACCCAGAGCGCACAACGGACGGCGTGCTCGAGCGCTCGAAAACCCGCCAGTTTCGCGTACAGACAAGCACGCTCTGCCCCATCTCCTTGAGCAAAACCCGGCTTCCGCGCCATTACCATTTCTTTACCAAACCTTTAGCCATGGCCCCTAGCCTGAGGTGTGCTCGAGGGTCTGGTGGTCTTGTGGAAAAGCCCCTATCTGCGAGGGCTGGCCGGGCTACTGCTGCTCCTGCTGGCGGCCCGTTTCCTGTACCTCACCGCCGACCTATGGGGAATCCTTCTGGGGGCTTTGTTGCTGGCAGCCCTGGTGCGTCCGCTGGTAGACCGGCTGGAACGCCTCCGGCTACCCCGCGGCCTGGCCCTGGGGGTGGTTCTGCTGCTTCTGAGCCTGGGGCTTGGCCTGCTGGGGGTAGAGCTGGTGCGGGTTGCCGAGCAACTGGCCCAGTACGCCGCCACGCTGCCCGGCGCAGCAGGCCATCTGGCCGACTGGTGGAACCGCCTGCCCGGATGGCTGCACGCCTCGGGCCGGCCCCTCTGGCTGGTGGGGGCCCTCGAGCAGGCCTATGGCAGCCTGGGGCAGCTCTTGCAGAGCCTCTCCGCCGAGCTGATCCCGCGGCTGGGCAGTTTCGCCCAAAGCGGGCTCGTTCCAGCCCTGACCTTGCTGTTTGGCGGGGCGGTCAAGCTGGCGGCCTTTGTGGTGCTGTTTATCTATCTGCTGGCCGACGGCCCTCGCATGGGCCGGAGTTTGCTCCAGCAGTTGCCGCTTGCCGGACGGGCCTGGACCGAGCGGAGGGTGGGTTACCTCGAGCGGGCCGTGATGGGTTACTTCCGGGGACAACTGCTGGTAGCCCTCAGCCTGGGGGTGCTGGTGGGGCTTGGCCTGGGCCTGCTGGGGGTGCCGCTCGCCTTGCCGCTGGGTATGCTGGTGGGGGTGCAGGCGCGCTTTCCCTACCGCCTGGTCGGG
>CAZIXH010000221.1:0-4911 GCA_964543055.1 uncultured bacterium | reverse complement strand
TCGTGTCCGGTTTCGTGGGCTCGGAAATGTGGATAAGGGACAGAGCAGCAGCTGGGCTTGAGGCCGTGGGCGCAGGGCCTCCAGCCCCGTCTAGCCGCAAAGGCCCGGGCGAACCACGAAGATCCGGTGAACCTCGGGGGGATGCTGCACAAGTTTCGTAGCATCGGGCGCATGGCCTGGCAGTTTTACCAAATGCACCCCAGCCCGCAGGTGGCCCTCTGGACTGGGGCGAATCCGCTTTCGCTGGCGCTCAAACGCTGGGCCTACCCCTGGCGGGTAGCGGAGCGGATGCTCCAGGATCGGGCCTGGGAACAGGGGGCGCGGGCGGGCTCGGCCTACCGCTTCTTGCTCGAGGCCGCCTATACCCAGGGGCTTCTGGAGGGTAGGGGTGGCTGAGCCTCTGGTCTACATTCTGATTCTTAACTACCGGGCCTGGCGCGATACGGTGGCCTGCCTGGGGGCTTTGGATAAGCTCGAGTACCCCAACTACCGGGTGCTGGTGCTGGACAACGCTTCCGACAACGACTCGGTCACCCAGATCCGGGCGGCTTTTCCAGGGGTGGAGGTGCTGGAGCTAGAGCGCAACCTGGGGTTTGCGGGGGGCAACAACGTGGGGATTCGGCGGGCCCTGGCCGAAGGGGCCGCGTATGCCTGGTTGCTTAACCCGGATACCCTGCCCGACGCCCAGGCACTGGCTGCCTTGGTTGAACAGGCCCAGCAAGACGCCCAGATCGGGGCGGTGGGCTCGGTGCTCTACGAGATGGACAGGCCCGAACAGGTACAGGCCTGGGGTGGGGGCGAGGTGGTGTGGCCCTGGGGCCTGATTCGCTTGCTGAACCACGAGCGTCAGGCCGTACGGCTGAACTACATCAGTGGGGCCAGCCTGCTGCTGCGGCGGGCGGCCCTCGAGCGGGTGGGGTTGCTGGACGAGGGCTTTTTCATGTACGGCGAGGATGCCGACCTGGGCTTGCGGCTTTTGAAGAGCGGGTTCAAGCTGGCGGTAGCTGCTGAGTCGCGGGTCTGGCACCGGGGCGGGACTTCCTGGCAGGGCTCTAGCCTGAACGCCGACGAGCAGTTTGCCGCCTACAACACCCGGCTTTTGCGTAAACATGCCCCCTGGCCCTGGCTGGCGGTGCTGGGGTATGGCAGTTTTTGGCTGGCCGAGTATGCCCTGCGCCGCCGCTGGGACAAGATAGGAGCCCTCTGGCGCGGCATCGGGCGGGGTTGGCGACTGCCCATAGCGCCGGGATCCGATGGTTTGTCAGACCGAGCAACACCCCCGTAACATGGGAGGCAGCGTGAACGAGTTGAGAAAAGCCCTATTGGCCGAACCTTTATCGCAAGCCGAGGCTCATGCCCTGATGAACCGCATCATGGCGGGTGAACTGACCCCGGTGCAGACCGCAGGCGTGCTGATGGCCCTGCGCACGCGGGGCGAAACCACCGAAGAAATTGCCGGATTTGCCGCCGGTATGCGCGAGGCGGCGGTGCGCGTCGAAACCCGGCGCAAGCCGCTCATGGACATTGTGGGTACCGGTGGGGTTGCACCCGATGCCTTCAACATCTCCACCACCACCTGCTTTGTGGTGGCCGCCGGAGGCGTGGCCATTGCCAAGCACGGCAACCGGGCGGCCTCGTCCAAGTCGGGCTCTTTTGACCTGCTCGAGGCGCTCGGCATCAAAATTGATATTCCCATCGCCAGGGTGACCGAGGCCATCGAAACCCTGGGGCTGGGGTTCTTGTTCGCCCGAAGCCATCACCCGGCCATGCGCTATGTGGCCCCGGTACGGGCCGAGCTGGGGGTGCGTACCGTGTTTAACCTGCTGGGGCCGCTGACCAACCCCGCTTTCGCCACCCTGAACCTGGTAGGGGTGAGCAGCCCTGCGCTGCTCGAGCCTTTCGCACAGGTGCTGCACAGCCTGGGTTCCGAGCGGGCCCTGGTGGTGCATGGCGAGGGCGTGGACGAGCTGGTCTTGGGCCAGAACCAGGTGGCCGAACTCTCCCACGGACAGATCCAGCGCTACACCCTGCGCCCAGAGGAAGTGGGGCTTCCCTCGGCGCCCTATGAAACGATCAAGGGCGGAACGCCGCAGGAAAATGCAGAGACCGCCCGGGCCATCTTGAGCGGGCAGGACAGAAGCCCCAAACGCCATGCCGTTGCCCTCAATGCGGGGGCCGCTTTTTACCTGGCGGGCAAGGCCCCCAGCATTGCCGAGGGGGTGGTGCTGGCTAACAAGCTGCTGGACAGTGGGGCGGGCCTCGAGGTCCTCGAGCGCCTGATCCAACTCACCCAGGCATGAGCCGCATTGTGCTGATCTCCAACGGGCACGGCGAGGACATCATCGGGGCAGCACTGGCCCAGGAACTCCGGGCCCTGGGCTACACCCTACAGGCGGTACCCCTGGTGGGCCGGGGTGGGGTCTACCAAGAGGCGGGCTTCGCGGTGCTGGGGCCCCGCCAGGAGATGCCCTCGGGCGGCTTCGCACTGCAAAGCCTGGCGGCCATCTGGGCCGACCTGAAAGCAGGCTGGGTCTCGATGAGCCTGGCGCACTACCGCGCCGTAAAGGAGGCCGCGCGGGAAGCAGCGGCGACGCTGGTGGTGGGGGATGTCTACGCCCTGCTGGTGGGCCATTTGATGGGGCGGCCCCCACTTTTTCTGATGCAGTGCCGCTCCTCGCTGCGGGCCTGGCAGCCGCAGGGCTGGAGCCGGCCCTACAGCGCCCTCGAGCGCTTCCTGATGCGCCGGGCGGTGGGGGTGTATCCGCGCGAGCCCGAGGGCGAGCGCTGGCTCAGGGCCCACGGGGTCGCCCAGGCCCGCTACCTGGGCAACCCCATGCTCGATGCCCTGGAGGGGGTTCCGCTGGAGCTAAAGCCCCCCTACCTGCTGCTCCTGCCGGGGTCGCGCAGCGATGCCTACGAAAGCCTGCCCAAAATGCTCGAGGCGTGTCGTTTATTATCCGATACGGGCCTTACCCCTGTGGTGGCCTGGGCGGGGCTGGCTCTGGAAGGGTGGAGTGGGGCAGAGGGCTGGAGGCTGGAGCCAACAGGTAGGCAAGAAGGGATCACCCATACGCTAAACCATCTCGACGGAACGCGGGTATATCTTAGCCAGGGAGCCTTCAGGGACTGCATTCTTGGGGCAAAGGTGGCTATCTCTACCAGTGGGACAGCCGCCGAGCAAGCTGCGGGGTATGGGGTTCCTCTGGTAAGTTTTCCCACCTCGGGGCCGCAGTACACTTTGGCCTTCGCCCAAAACCAGAAGCGGCTGCTGGGCGACGCCCTAGTGCTGACTCATCCGCAACCCGAGGCTATTGCCCAGGAGGTTCGGCGGTTCTTATCCTCGGAGGAACTTCGCGCACGAGCCCGAGCCGCCGGAAAGGCTGCGATGGGCGTGCCGGGGGCGGCCCGGCGAATTGCCCAGGAGATTCACCGGCAGTTGCAGGCTAGGGACCAGGGCTCCGGGCAATCCCCGTCTCGATGAAGCGCCACCACAAGAGCAAGCACACCAGACTGGCCCAGAAAAAATAGGGCCCCACCTGCTCGGGCGCTTTTTCCAGGCTTTTGCGAAACCAGCCCCCGGGCTCCAGGCCGCTCACAAACCACAAAATGCTGGCCGCCAGGAGGCCGTAAATGGCGTGCAGCCAGGTCACCCCGCCCATGAAGAGCGTTCGCACCAGCAGTTCCACCCCAATAGCCACCACCGCAAACCCCGCCGTGAACTTAAAAAAGCGCAACTGCCGGGGGGTGGGTTCCCGTACCAGCAGGGGCAGGTTAACGAGCAACGAGGCCCCAATCAGCAGCAGCACAATGGCATTCAGCAGGCCGCGCAGCCCAATGATGTAGACCGGAAGAGGAATATCCATAACGGACTCAAACCAACTTCAGCCAGATACCCAACTTTCTGCGACGCACGAGATGGGGACGCGTCGGGAGGTAGGTTGCGGTTCTCAAAACGCCTGACCCCTGTTCCCTACATCCCCATATTAGGCAAAGTGTTCAGAAAAAGATGGTATCAGGGTAGCAGGGGTGGCTTCTGGACCTTGAGCTGCGCCGAAACCGCCTGGGCCAGGCCGATGAGCGCTGCATCTTGCAGGGGCTTGCCCACCAGCGAGGCGCCCACCGGCTCCCCGCTCTCGCGGTAGCCTGCGGGCAGGTTCACCACCGGAAAGCCCGAGGTGGAGGTGAGCACGCTCAGGCTATTGCCCACCACCAGCAATACATCCACCTGGTGTTCCTGCATCACCCCCAGCAGGCGTTCGCGGCCTTGCTGGCGGTTTTTGTCAACCAGGGCCTGGTACTCGGCCCCGCTGAGCGGGTGGGCAAGCGAGGTCTCGAGCAAATCCTGCCCGTAGAGCATGGCCTCGGGGTGCTGGCGGTTGTACTCGAGGACGTCTTGCAGACCCCGGATGGCCGCCCCGGTGGTTTGCAGATACGAAGCCAGGTCTTGCCGCATACCGGCGTGCAGCACCGGCATCATCTCGATGGTGCTTTCCGGGAAGGGTACCTCTACCACTTCTGCGCCCAGAGCGCCGAGTGCCCTGGCTACCTGGGCCAGGGCTTCCGCGTCGCCCTTGCGCTGGATGTGCTGCACCCAACCCACCCGCAGCGGCAGGGTGGGGCTTGGGGCCACGGGCGGAAAGCTGAAACCCTCGGCTAGCTGGGTGGCGGCGTCGGTAGGGTCGTGGCCTGTTATGACCGACATCAGCACGGCCAGGTCGGGGGCGTTTTTGGTCATGGGGCCGGTGGTGTCTTGGGCGGCGGTAATGGGGATGATGCGGTCACGGCTTACCAGGCCCAGGGTGGGTTTGAGGGTGAACACACTGTTCTGGGCGGCGGGGTAGATGAGCGAGCCCGAGGTCTCGGAGCCGCTACCGGCCACGGCCAGGTTGGCCGCCACTGCCGAGGCCGTAC
>CAZIXH010000220.1:0-2616 GCA_964543055.1 uncultured bacterium | reverse complement strand
CGGCCGGCCCGGTTACCGTAGCCCCGAGGTGCTGGCCCGCCCCGGCAACCCCACCCGGCTCGAGGTGGGCATGGCCCTGGCCTGGAACCCCAGCCTGCCGGGGGCCAAGGTCGAGGACACCTTCCTGCTCACCGAAACCGGCCTGGAAAACCTCACCCACGACCCCACCTGGCCCACCCTCGAGGTAGCAGGGCGCACGCGCCCGAGGGTGCTCGAGGGCTAAGTGCCTCCCGCCTATGTTTTGGATAATGGCACGATCGAAAATCACTCGGGTATTGCGCCCGGAGCACGATTTTCTAGCGCAGCCTGGATTCATCTCTAAACCTTATACGGGCGCAACTAAAGCGCACCACGGAGCAAGGAATGAGCACGTTCAAGGAAATCTTCGGCACTGAACCCACCGTGCGCGTCTCGGCGCCGGGCCGCGTCAACCTGCTGGGCGAACACACCGACTACAACGGGGGCTTTGTTTTTCCCACGCCTCTCTCCTACCAGACCTACCTTGAAGCCGCCCCTGCCGAGGGCCTCGAGGTCTATGCAGAAAACTTCAAAGAGCGCAAAAGCCGGGGGCTCACCGAAGCCAAACAGGGCGACTGGCTCGACTACCTCGCCGGCTGCGTGTGGGTGCTGCGCCAGCATGGCCACCCCGTACCGGGCCTGAGGGCCCATGTCCGGAGCGAGGTGCCCATGACCGGCGGGCTTTCCAGCTCGGCGGCGCTGGAAGTGGCCACCCTGCGGGCTTTGCGCGAACTGTACCAGCTACCTTTGGACGATGTACAGATTGCCCTGCTGGCCCAGCAAGCCGAGGTGGAGTACGTGGGGGTGCGCTGCGGCATCATGGATCAGATGGCCTCGTCGGTGGGGCGGCCAGGCTACGCGCTGTTCCTGGACACCCGCGACCTCACCACCCGGCTGGTGCCCCTGCCCCAGGGCTACCGGGTGGCGGTGGTGGACTCGAGCGTGCCCCGCCGCCTGGCCGAGTCGGGCTACAACACCCGCCGAAGCGAGTGCGAACAGGCCTGTGCGCTACTGGGCGTGCAGTCGCTGCGCGAACTTTCCCCCGCCGACCTGCCCCGCATCCACGCCCTGCCCGAGCCCCTCAACCGCCGCGCCCGCCACGTGGTAACCGAAAACCAGCGGGTGCTGGATGGGGTGCAGGCGCTGGAACAGGGAAACGTCCGGCGCTTTGGCGAGCTGATGGTGGCCTCACATGTCTCGCTGCGCGAGGACTACCAGGTTTCCATTCCCGAGCTAGACCAGCTTGTAGAAGCCGAACTGCGCCACGGCGCGGTAGGTGCGCGCCTGACCGGGGCCGGTTTTGGCGGCTCCACGGTAGCGTTGGTGGAAGAGGCCCGGTACGAAGAATTCAAAAAAGGGGTCATGCAGGACTACCCCCGAGCCCGGTTTCTTTAGGGTGCAGTTTGCCTATTTTGAACCGCCCGACTTCAAGAAAGCCTCGTCCTGAAAAGCACTGTGGCCGCCGGAATGAGCGGTTACAGCTATGAAGTGCGCGATGATTAACTGGGCTGGGTAAAATTGGCATCCTCCGGTTTGCAAATTTAGTATTTTGATGCCGCGCTCCGGCTCCCCCCTCTCTCGCGGGCGCGGATCTACTATGCGAAAGTACCTTCTGCTACCCCTGGTGTTTTTACTCACTGCCTGCTCCCGGCCCGAAGCCTTCGACCTCACCTACAACGGCGAACCCTACTGTGGAGGCTCCCAGCGCGGGAGCGCCACCAGCCTGCTGATGCGGATCAAAGGGGAAGGGTATGTAGACCCCGAGTTTCCCCTCGAGGTCACCCGCCGGGTCCTGGCCAAAAAGGGCTTCCGGCCCTCGCAACTCCCCATGCGGATGAACTACCAGCAGGCCGTACTGCCCAATGGCCTGGTGCCCATCGGGACGGCTTACTACCAGGAGTGGAAGCAGGGCATGAGCGAGGAAGACACCCGCCCCCTGCCGCTCTCGCCGTACAACGCTCCCGCTGCCAACCCAACCCAGGAGGGCCAATACTGGCGGGCCGGAATGTACATCGGCCTCCTGGATCCCAACACCATGCAGATGGTGCGGCAGCGCACCTATAGCTGGTACTTCCGCAGCTACCCCACTGCCATCCTGGCGGGGCCGGATGGGTACATTTACGCCGCCGGCACCACCACCGACCTCTCTCCGCTGGGCCAGCCCAGCGATCCGCCCCAGTTTTGCGTAGATGGCAACTACTACTGCATGGAGGCCTTCGTCCTCAAGATTGACCCCGAGACCATGGATGTGGTCTGGGAGAAGCGCCTCGAGCAGATGCAAAAGCAGCAGGACATCGGGGCTTACCGGGTGGGCGACAACCTGCCCCTGATGATGGCCTTCGACACCCAGCGCAACCATCTTTTGGTGGGGGTGGGTAACTTTGGTAACCATGAGGGCTACATCGTCCGCCTGCAACCCAGCAACGGTAGCTACATCAAAACAGTGGGGCTCACCTACTACCCCAGCTACCTCTTCTGGCACGATCAACCGGGCGGCGACCTCTACGTGGCGGGCTATACCAACGCCTACCTGCCCACCGGGGGCTGGTCGGCCAGCGGACGCATCCCCGGCGTGGGCCTGGTGGTGGAGCGGTTAGA
>CAZIXH010000219.1:0-4244 GCA_964543055.1 uncultured bacterium | reverse complement strand
AGCCTTGGTTATTGGCGGCGATTTCGCCCCTCCCATGCTCGAGCTAGCCCGGCAAAAAGCCCAAAAAGCCGGACTTTCGATTCCTTTTGTGGAGGCCGATGCCCTCAAGCTGCCCTTCCCCGACCAGCACTTCGACGCCGTGACCATCGCGTTCGGCTTCCGCAACTTTGCCGACTACCCCAGAGCGCTGGCCGAGCTGTATCGGGTGATGGCACCTGGGGGAAGGCTCTGCATCCTGGAGTTTCCACCACCGCCCAAAAGTGGTTTGTGTGTGTTGTACCGCTTCTACTTCACCCGCATCCTGCCCTTGATTGGCGGGTTGGTTTCCGGCAGTGCGTCGGCCTACCGATACCTGCCAGAATCGGTGGAACGCTTCCCAGACCCTCCAACCCTGGCAAATATGATGGTCCAGGCAGGCTTCAGCACCCACTATCAGCTTTTCACCGGGGGCATTGCTGCACTGCATATTGGAGATAAGCCCATCATGAACCCTCCTGCGTTGATCGCCCGTACCGGGGAGCTCCCTCCAGGTGAACAGGTATGATTGGTATTGAAATAGATCCGCAGCGGTTGTTGCTGGAGGGTGTGGAGTCGGGTGAGTTTCCCGACCTTAAGCCCCTTGCGCTGGCCCGTGTATATGCCCTCGAGAGCGCCCAGGGCAACCCCGGCGAAAACGAAATTGTTCGCTGGTGGCACAGTCCAGAAGGGTTCTACTACGAGTTCAAGCAGTTTCCTGCTGCCTTTTATGGACGCCTGGGCCTGGTGCAGGGCGAATACCTGACCACAACTCAGGCCCAGGAACTGGTCTGGGAAGCCCTGGCTCGAGCAGATAAAGAACAGGCCGACCTGACCCTTTTCTACACCGCCAACCTGATGCAAAGCAACCACGACTACTTCATGGCCTACACGCTGGGCAACACCCGCATCGAACGGGGAGAGGCCCGTTATGCTCTCCCCTTGTTTATGCGTTTGCAAACGCCCCAACACCTGCTGGTACTATTCCGCGCACAGGACGAATACCTGGCTTTCAAACTGCCCAAGGGCCAGCCGGTTTTACAAGGACTCTCTGCTTGAATGGGCCCTGGATCGCTCTTACAGCAGTTTCGGTAAATACCCGAATCACCGGGTTTGGATTTCCCAAAGACACGATCAACAATCGCAAGAATTGTTCTTGTTATCAAGCTTCCTTGCGGCACACATGCCAAGCCGAAGCGAAATCAAATCCGACCACTTGCTGAGACCAGCGAGATGATTGATACGTTTCCTGCATTGGTATCGTCCAATCTTTTCCCCTCTCCTCCGCCCTCTCCCTGCGGGAGAGGGTTTTTTGTCCACCATTCTCGATAATGTCCCATGGGCCCCTCAAAGGGCCGCTCTCGCTCACAACCAACAGGTTGAGCGAGTCCTTATGAATTGCTTTTACAGCTTGTGGCTTTTCGTAATGCGCTCGAGAGAAGCATTGGCTGGCTGCATTTAGAAAGTCATGGCCAGAAGCGCTGTAATGCTTGATTAGCCGCTATTCAGGCCGGGCTGAAGGGCCGCTCTAAAACCTCGGCACGGTGCTGAATCTGCCGTAGCGCGTAGTCCACAAAATCCGTTTCGGAAATATCAAAAGGCATGGGTTGGTGGGCAGCAAAAACCTCCTGCACGATACCGACCGCAGCCGGAATCAGCTCGGCCAGCACATCCTCCAGCACCTCTTTGCTTTGCGGATGGTAGTGCAGTAGCTTGCTCAGGTTGTGCAGGCCAAAGGCGATGTGACGGCCCTCGTCGGCCTGTACATGGCCCAGTCCCCTACGCAGGCCCGGCATCAGGTTTTGCTTTTCCAGGACCTCTTTATAAGCGCGGTAGCCCGTCTCGGCCAGAACCCCTTCCACAATCAGGTTGTAGGTGCTAAGCGCCCGAACCTCTGCTATAGGAGAGGGGTCGGCCTGGAGTGCGTTCATGGCTTGCGGCAGAGCCTGGTAGAAAATTTGCTGCCAGGATTCGACGTGAAACAGCGCCAGTTCTGGTGCGCCCCCCACCACCTCGCGGTGAAAGCGGTCGAAGAATTCAGCATGTTTGGCCTCCTCGAAGGTCCAGGTTGCCACGTAGAGGGCATCGTCATAGCGGCCCTGCTGGCTTACATGGAGCAAATAGGGAGCCAGGTCCAGCGTGACCGCCTCTTCACCACCCACAAACAGCGCCGATAGATGCAGCAGCACCTTTTGTTGGGCTTCACTCAGGGAGGCCCAGTCCTGGCGATCCTGGGTGAACTCGAGGTCTTGTGGATTCCAGAAGTTCCGCTTGGATTTGTGGTACAGGCTGACCACAAAAGCGTCCTCGAGCCGACCCGGCTGGCTGGTGGCTAATTGCCGCATATCTGGATTCTAAGTATCTCCACGATAGAAACGTAATGGGTAGGGAAAGGGTGATTCACGAGGCCGCGCCGCTGCAAACCCCAAAATTCGCACTTTCGTTGAGCAGCATGATATTTCTATCGGGGGCGCACTTAGCAGGCGTTCCATCAACCTTTTTGGATAAGCAAATCAAAAGCAGGGGAGGCCTCTCCCCTGCCGCGAGCTACCTGCCTTTTTTAGTGGTGATGCCCATGCACCCCGTGGGCATGGCCGTGCTCGAGTTCCTCCGGTGTTGCGGGCCGGATAGCCACCAGGGTTACGTCGAAGTTCAGGGTCTCGCCCGCCAGGGCATGGTTGAAGTCTATGGTCACCTCTTTGCCATCCACATTCAATACCGTGAAAGGCATGGGGTTGCCTTGCGGGTCCTCTGCATAGAACATGGCCCCTTCCACCAGTTCGGCATCCGCCGGGAAAGCCTCGCGCTCCACCACCTGCACGCCTTCGGGGTCGTACAGGCCGTAGCCCTTTTCAGGGGCCACCGAGACCACGACCCGTTCACCAGCAGCCTTGCCTTCCAGCGCTTCTTCCAGCCCCACCACAATATTGCGATGCCCGTGCAGATAATCCAGCTCCCCCTGGTCAACGAGCTCATCTTCCACGTGCAGCGTATAGCGAATGGTAACAACCTGGCCTTTGCTTGCGGTCATACAAACTCCTCTCCATTCACAGAAACCTAACCTGCGTTTCCGCGAGACAGTCGAGTATAAAGCATCCAGATTAAATAATCGTAAACCGTTCGGGATACGAAACCGAGTCCATGCCCTATGCTGTACCCATGTTTGTGGAAGACGTAATAGGCAAAACCCCTGTGGTTCGGCTCAAGCGCGTGGTAGAACCGGGCATGGCCGAGGTCTGGGTCAAGCTGGAGGGCGATAACCCCGGCGGCTCCATCAAAGACCGCACGGCCTGGTATCTGATCAAGGATGCCGAGGAGCGCGGCATTCTGAAGCCCGGTTCAGGGCAACTGATTGTGGAGCCCACCAGCGGCAATACCGGCATCGGCCTGGCCATGGTAGCGGCCAGCCGGGGTTACAAGCTGATCCTGACCATGCCGGCCCAGATGTCCGAGGAGCGCAAACGCATCCTCAGGGCTTACGGGGCCGAGCTAATACTCACCGACCCCAGCCGCCGGATGCTGGCCGCGATTGAGGAAGCTAATCGAATCGTGGCCGAGCGGGGAGCCTTCATGCCCAACCAGTTCGACAACCCCGCCAACCCCCGGGCCCACTACGAGACCACCGGCCCCGAGATTTTCCAGCAGATGGAGGGCCGACTTGACGCCTTTGTATACGGGTCTGGCACCGGCGGGACAATTATGGGGGTCGGGAAGTACCTGCGTGAGCGGCTGCCCAATATACAGATCATCGCCTGCGAACCTCAACGTAGCAACGTGCTATCCGGGGGCCAGATGGGCTCCCACCAGTTCCAGGGCATGGGGCCCGGCTTCATCCCGCCCAACCTGGATGTGAAAATGCTGGATCGGGTGATTCAGGTTCTGGAAGAAGATGCCTTCCCTCTAGCCAAGCCGCTGGCCCGCGAGGAAGGGCTTTTTGTAGGAATGAGTGCTTGCGGCATGATCTGGGCCGCTATGCAGGTCGCCCGCGAACTGGGGCCGGGAAAACGTGTGCTGACCATCGCATTCGACTGGGGGATGAAGTATCTTTCAACACCTCTCTTCGACGAGTTGGAAGGCTGAATGCAGGAGAAAGCACGTGGCACGTGGCCTTGAGTTTTTGGAGTAACCCCATGCCGATAGGCGGATCCAACCATTTGCCACTTTCCATTGGGCACATGACTGTTGACCTGATGGGGGTTACGGCGTGCGGGGGTGTCCGTGGCGGCGCC
>CAZIXH010000218.1:0-2703 GCA_964543055.1 uncultured bacterium | reverse complement strand
TGTTGGAAGTGCCCCACGGCTTTACCACCCGCGCGGGCGGGGTCTCGCCCGCACCCTTCGATAGTCTCAATCTGGGGTTGTCCACCGCGGATGACCCGGTACATGTGCAGGAGAACCGTCGGCGGGTGGTGGCCCTGTTTGGCAACCCGCCCCTGGCTGGGTTAAGTCAAGTCCACGGCAACGAGGTACATGTGGTCGAGACAGCAGGGGAGTGGGAGGGCGATGGTTTGCTTACCTCCACCCCCGGACTGCTGCTAAGGGTGAGCGTGGCCGATTGTTACCCCATCCTGCTGCATGACCCCAGGAAAGGCGTGGTGGGGGCCCTGCATGCGGGCTGGCGCGGGGTGGTTTCGGGCATCCTGCCCAGGGCGCTGGAAATCATGCAATCCCGCTGGGGGAGCCACCCCGACGATATTCGTGTGGCGGTGGGCCCCGGCATCAGCGGCCCCCATTTTCAGGTGGGGCCGGAGGTGCTCGAGCAGTTCGAACGAGCAAGGCTGGCTTTTGCCGAGCCAGACCCGCGGCATCCGGGCAAGTACCTGCTCGACCTGGAGCGGGCCCTGCGAACCCAGGCCGAACAAGGTGGCATTCGCCTCGAGCACTACTGGGCCCTGGGGCGCTGTACCTATGCCGACCCCGCGTTCTTTTCGCACCGGCGCGATAAGGGCCAGACCGGGCGCATGTGGGCCCTGATTATGCTGCTAAAGCCATAAAATGCTGCGGCGGGGCGAGCCTGATCTGGAATGCAGGAGCCTCCAGCAGAATGACAGACTCCGTTTCCGGCTGGCCTATAGTCTTACACAAGTTTTCGTTACACTAGGGGGGTGCTCAGGCCCAGGGCCCGTCTCAAATCGGTTATGGCCATCACCCCCGACTGGCTCAAAGAGCGGGGGTTGAGGGCGGTTTTGCTGGACCTGGACAACACCCTGGTGCCCTACAGAACCTACGGCGAGGCCCCCCAGGGCCTCCTGGAATGGCTCGAGGTGCTCAAAGAGGCCGGTATTCAGGTCATGCTGGTTTCTAACGGCAGCCGGGGTCGGGTGCGCTACTGGCGTGAGAAACTGGGGGTGCCGGGTTTTGGTCCGGCGGGCAAACCCTGGTTTGGCTTTCGTAAAGCCCTGAAGCGGCTGGCCCTCTCCCCCCGCGAGGTGGCCGTGGTGGGGGATCAGCTTTTTACCGACGTACTGGGGGGGAACCTGATTGGCGCCTATACCGTACTGGTTCCTCCTCTTTCTAAGAAGGAAATGGGATATACCCGGTTGGTGCGAAAACTCGAGCGGTGGGTGTTGCAAAACCCCGGCCTGGGGCTTTTGGCAGGGGGAAATGAGGAATTTGACCCAAAAGAACCCCGCCAAGAGCCCACAATAAGCAAAGACTAGAAGGAGGCGAAGCGATGGCTTGCATCACCCGCTACTGCAAAAACAAAACCGGCACCCTGCCTTTTATTTGCAACCACATCATGCCGGGCAGCATCTGCTTCGCATAGGAGGACGGGTCGAATGGCGAATGTCTTGACCATTGGAGACAAACGATTGGGCGCAGCCCTGCTGGACATGGGCCTGCTGGGGGATGAAGAACTCCAGCGGGCCCTCGAGCAACACCGCGAGGTGGGGGGCAACCTCTCGGACATCATCGTCGAGTTGGGGCTGCTCTCCGAACGACGAATTGCCCAGGCCATCGAAGAGACCTTTGGCGTGCCGATGGTGGAGCTGGTGGGCCTGGAGATTGCCCCCGAGGCCAAATCCCTGATTCCCGCCGAGCGGGCCCGCGACCTGGGGGCCATTCCCTTCAGCGTGGAGGGCGGCACCCTGCGGGTGGCCCTGCTCAACCCACTGGACAACCTGGTGCTGGAGGAACTGGAAGACCTCACCAACCAGATCATCGAACCCTACCTGACCACCCCGTCCTCCTTCCGCTACGCCCTGGCCCTGCACTACCCCGAGCTCGGGCTGCCGGTGCCCCCGCCGCCCTCGGCTGCCTCGCCCGGCGAGATGCAACTGGGTGAAATCCTGGTCGGCAAGGGTTGGTTGAGCCGCGATGACCTCGAGGCCGCCCTGGTCGAGCAGGAAAAAACCGGCGAGCTGCTGGGCCGCCTGCTGATGAGCAAGTATGGCCTGGAAGAGGAAAAACTCTACCAGGTGCTGGCCGAGCAAGCTGGGCTGGAGTTCAAGATGGAGTTGGGCAACCTCGAGCTGCAAAACGAGGTCACGGCCCTCTTGCTGCGCCCCGATGCCCTGCGGTATCAGGCGGTGCCCATCCGCCAGGATGGTCAGCAGGTGCTGATTATCCTGGCCGACCCCCGCCACCGCCACGCGGTAGCCCAGCTGGTCGAGCGCCCGACCAAGTTCATCCTGACTCTACCCAAAGTCTGGGAAACCCTGTTCAGCAAGGTGTATCCCGAAAAAAGCCGCCTGGGCGAGGCCCTGGTTCAGGAAGGCAAGCTGGGCCGTGCGGCCCTCCAGGATGCCCTTTCGGTGCAGCGCCGCATGGGCAAGACCCGCCCGCTGGGCGAGGTGCTGGTGGAGCTGGGCTACGTCACCTCCGAAGATGTCGAAGAGGCCCTCTCCAAGCAGCGGCAGGGTGGGGGTCGTCTGGAAGATACCCTGGTGCAGTCGGGCAAGATCAAGCCCGAGATGCTGGCCAAAAGCCTGGCTACCCAACTGGGCTACCCCTACATTGACCCCACCGACTCCCCTCCTGACC
>CAZIXH010000217.1:0-6773 GCA_964543055.1 uncultured bacterium | reverse complement strand
CGCTCCCTGGCATTCGTCGACGGCTCCCGTAGCCGCACCCTCTCTCCCATCCAGGTGCACGCCCAGCGCTACTACTTTGGGGCCGACACCTACGGGCGGGTAGACCGGACCCGGGGGCAGTTCTTCCACACCAACTGGACGGCGCGGGGGGGGACCACCAGCAGCAGCAGTTTCAACGTCTAGGCCTCTGACGGGGGTTCCCGCTCCGGTTTCTGGCGTTCGATTGCGGGCAGTATTTTGGCCCTGCCATTGGGCTGCACCTCCATCGAGGAAGGCCCGGCCCGAGGGGCCGCCCTATTTGGGCTGGTGGGGGCTGGCCTGTATGCAAACGTTGCCGAAGCCATTGGGGCCACTGCTCCACGGGATTTAGCAGTCGGCATAAGAGCCGTCTACTCCGAACCCTTGCAAAAACGCTTTCGCAAGGGGCTGTGAGCGGTTCAAGGCTTCAAAGCGGGGGAGTAACCAAAGGGCGTGACCCAGGCATTATGTCACACCTAAAGAAATGCTAAACTCCAGGGGTTGGTATTTGCACTAGCATTGTGGCTGGAATTGCCTAGTATTGAACCCAATTAAAGGCTTAGGGAGTACCACTTGACCTCGAGAACCACACCAACCCCGCCCCATCAGGTTAAAATGCCCTTTATCGGAATCCCATGCGCCTGTTCGGGTAGCCTTGCATAGTGGTGTGACCATGCGCAGTCTTCTATTGGCCTTTGTATTGGCGCTCGCGCCACTGCCCAATCTCCCCTTTATTCCATCGGGGAGTGAGATTCGCGTGGTGTCTCCGGATTTGCTCACGGTGTATGTGGTCTGGCAGGTGGATGAACGCAACATGGTCCTGCAAAGCAAACTGCCCGCCCCCGCCAACCGAGAGGTTCGGGTGCTGTTCCGGGTGGATGGAGGCTACCGCCCCCCGTACAATGGAATCACCACCCCACGGGGGGATATCGCACTGATGATCCAAGGAGAACGTGTTAGTCTGAATGAGCTTTTGACCCGCACATACCGTCTGAACCTGCCCAATGGGCGTGTTTTGCCGGAGGTTCGATGAAACGCATTCTGCTGATTGAAGACGACCCCGAAATTGCTCACCTCTTGCAACTCGAGCTTGGCGAAGCTGGCTACACCGTAGACTGGGCCTCGGGCGGCATGTCGGGCCTGGTGCGCCTGCGCGAAGCAGTGCCCGACCTGGTCATTCTCGACCTGGGCTTGCCGGATCTGGACGGGGGCGAGGTGGCCCGCCGCATTCGGGCCGGCTACGAAGTGCCCATCATTGTCCTGACCGCTGCCGATGCGGTCGAGCGCAAGGTCAGCCTGCTCTCCGACGGAGCCGACGACTACATCGTCAAGCCCTTCCATCCCGCCGAACTCATGGCCCGCATCCAGGTGCAGTTGCGCCACCGCGAAGGGGGCGAGCAGGTCAGTGTGGGGGGCCTGGAAGTGCATCTGGCCAAACGCCAGGTACTCTACGACGGGCAGGAACTGCGCCTCTCGCCCAAGGAGTTCGAGTTGCTCTCGCTCCTCGTGAGCCGCGCCGGCAAGGTATTTAGCCGCCAGGAGATCGAGGAGCATCTTTGGGGACGCCAGCTCGAGCGCGACTCCAACGTGGTAGACGTCCACATTGCCAACCTGCGCTCTAAGCTGCGTGAGGCCGGGGCCTATGGCTACCTGCGCACCGTGCGGGGGGTGGGTTACGCCCTGCGCCAGCGCGAAGCCGAGTGAGCTCCGGGTGGCGCGCCGAAAGAGTGTCCAGCGCCAGACGCAAACAACTTGGTCTATAACTCCCGACACTTGACGGCTTATGTCCTTCCGCACCCGACTGATCCTGGCTTATACGATCCTGTGGGTGCTGATTCTGGCCTTGACGCTAACCATTGCCGTCTACAGCATCAATTTTGGTCTGTACGGACAGGTCGAGCGCACCCTGTTGCGCTACGTGAACGAGGTGGCCCAGCTCTATGCCTCGGGCCGCGCCGGGGAGATCAGCCTGCCCCGCTCCGGCCCGGTGAGTGTGAGCTTTTACAGTTCGGGTGGGCAACTCCTGATTGCACCCACATCCGACTTTGAACAGAAAGTGCCTAAAAACTATATCCGTGCAGCCAGCAGCACCGCCAAGCCCTATTACGCCCCTGGCTTTATGGCCGCCTATCAGGAAATCCCGGGGGCGGTGGTAGCGGTCAGTCAGGACACCCGCTATATCGAGAGCATTTCGGTTACGGTGCGCAATACCCTGATCCAGGGAATGGCCTTTCTGCTGCCCCTGGGCGCCCTCCTGATTGTGCTGGCGGCCCGTCTTTCGCTCATTCCGTTGCACCGGGCGGCCTCCGAAGTGGATAAGCGCGGCCCGCGCAACCTCGAGCCCATCCACTACACCGGCCCCAAGGACGACCTGGGGGTAATGGTGGAGAAGGTCAACGACCTGCTGGGTGAGCTGCGCGAGGCCCAGGCTCGCGAACGGGCCTTTCTGGCCGAGGTTTCGCACGAACTGCGCACCCCCCTGACCTCGCTGAACGGCTACCTCGAGCGCCTCAGCCGCAACCCCGGCGATGCCGAGATGCTCGAGCGGGCCCGCAAAATTGCCGCCCACACCGCCCGCATGGTTCAGGATCTGCTGGCCCTGGCCCGGGGCGAGGCTGAGCGCAGCGTTAATGCCCACATCGTGAACCTGGGCGACCTGCTGCGCCAGGCTGTGGGCGAGTACCCCGGCGTGGTACTCAAGATGCCCGCCGAGTTTCCCGAGGTACTGGGCGACCCCGACCGCCTCTTGCAGCTCGCACGAAACCTTATCGCCAACGCAATACGGGCTGCCGGTGCCCCCGAAAAGGTGCAGGTACGGGTCTGGATGGTCAAGGAACCCACCGACAACCCCTCCGACCCCTACGAGTCCGCCGACGAGCTTCGCACCACCTCCACCCCCGAGATGAAACCGCCCAAGCAGCCCTGGGCCGCCTTTGCCATTGTGGACCGCGGGCCGGGCATCGCCCCCGAGGTACTGCCCCGGCTCTTCACGCGGTTTGCCCGGGGCCCCGAGGGCGGCACCGGGCTGGGGTTGGCCATTGCCAAGCAGATTGCCGAGGCCCACGGGGGCGAGATTCGGGTCGCCAGCCGACCCGGCGAGACCCGCTTCACGGTGTTTTTGCCACTCTTGCTGGAAGAGGAGTAATTTCAACATTGGGCGTACAGCCAACTTTCAAAATCCAAACAAGTGGATGTGGGTGGTAGGAGGTAGGCAGTGGGTCTTTAACACCTATTCCCTGCCCCCTACCTCATCACTCCTGAAGTATGCAAAGTGTTCGAGCAAAGATGGCAAAATAAGCTGACAGGCCAAGCCGGTACGGTTTTTGTAATTTGCACACCTTTGCAAACTTTCGTATGCTTTCGCTATGCCCTCCCTCGAGGCTACCTTTCGCCATCAGGAAATCCTGGAGGTGCTGCACCGCGATGGCCGATTGCAGGTGCGCCAGCTGGCCGAACACTTCGGGGTTTCTACCGTTACCATCCGCACCGACCTGGAGTATCTGGAGCAACGGGGCCTGCTGCGCCGTACGCGGGGGGGCGCGGTGCCGGCGGAGACCAAACGCTTTGAGCTGCCCCTGGAGGAAACCCGGCAGGTACACGCCCGGGAGAAAGAGCGCATCGGCCACCACGCCGCCCTGATGGTGCGCGATGGCGAGACCATCATTCTGGATGTAGGCAGCACCACCACCGAGCTGGCCAAAGCCCTCTCGCCCTCGCTACGGAACGTGGTGGTGATTACCAGTGGGCTCAACATTGCCCTGCTCCTGGAGTCGCATCCGGGCATCACGGTCATTGTCACGGGGGGCACCCTGCGGCCCTTGCAGCACTCACTGGTAAACCCCTACGGCACGCTGCTGCTCCAGGAGATTAATGCCGACAAAGCCTTTATCGGCTGCAATGGCGTACACCCCGACAAGGGCTTCACCAACACCAACCTGCAAGAGGCCGAGATCAAGCGGGCCATGATGGAGGCCGCCCGCGAGACCATTGTGCTGGCCGACCACAGCAAGCTGATGCAGGTGGCCGCCGCCCGCATCGGACCGCTGGAAGCAGCCCACCTGCTCATCACCGACCGCAAGGCCAAAAGCGAAGACCTTCAGGCGCTACGGCAGCGGGGCCTCGAGGTGGCCCTGGCCGCTCGAGCTTCATAAACATTTTCGAAACTTTGCGAAAGTATCCAAAACTATTGACAAGCCTCGAGTCCCACCGTTAGACTCGCCTGGAACCTTGACGGGGAAACAAAACCGCTCCAACGATGGCGGGCCTGGAACTGTTCCGCCCCAAGCGCTGGAGCCCCGGAAAAGGCGGGTATCTAAGGAGGGATCCATGAAGCGTCTATTGGTTTTAGGTGCGGCCCTGGCCTTGACGGTGGCCTCGGCCCAGCAAATGCAGGGGAACCCCAACCTGCGCGGCGAGATTACCGTGTGGAGCTGGGACATCGCTGCCAAGGCCCTGGAAGCCAACATCCCCGGCTTCAACAAACTCTTCCCCAACGTCAAGGTTACGGTGCTCGACATCGGCAACCAGGCCACCTACGACCGCGGTCTGGCCGGCTGTGCGGCGGGTGGCGGCGACCTGCCCGACGTATACTCCATCGAAAACAACGAAGCCGAGGTGTTCTGGGCCCGTTTCCCCAACTGCTTCACCGACATGAACACCCTGCAACCCGCCGCCTCGACCCTGCGCAACCAGTTCCCCGCCTTCAAGTGGACCGAACTGACCGTGGGCAACCGGGTCTTTGCCATGCCCTGGGACTCCGGCCCGGTGGTGATGTTCTACCGGCGCGACATCTATAGCCAGGCCGGGGTCAACCCCGCCACCATCCGCACCTGGGACGACTTCATCGCCGCAGGCCGCCGCATTGCCCAGGCCACCAACAACCGGGTCAAGGTGGGGGTCATTGCCAACGGTCAGGACGACGAGTGGTTCCGTATGCTGGCCAACCAGAACGGCTGCTTCTACTTCAACAACGAAGCCAACGCCGTAACGGTTAACCAGCCCGGCTGCGTGACCGCCCTCGAGACGGTCAAAAAACTCATTGACGCCGGAATCGTGATGCAAGGCGGCTGGAACGAGCAGATTCAGGCCTTCAAGGCCGGCACCGTAGCTACCAGCATGTTCGGGGCCTGGTACGAAGGCACCATCCGCTCCAACGCCCCCGACCAGAGTGGCAAGTGGGGGGTATACCTGATGCCCGCCTCCCGTGCGAATGGCGTTCGTGCCGCCAACCTGGGCGGCTCCGCGCTGGCCATTCCGGCCTCCTCGCGCAACAAGGAAGCGGCCTGGGCTTTCGTCCGCTACGCCCTGGGCACCACCGAAGGCCAGGTGACCATGCTCAAGGAATTCGGGCTGGTACCCTCGCTCCTGGCCGCCACCCGCGACCCCTATGTGGCCCAACCCCAGGCCTACTGGGGCAACCAGCGCATCTGGCAACAGATTCTGGGCACCCTGGGTAGCGTACCGGCGGCCCGTGGCACCCAGTTCTTCCAGGAGGCCCGCGCCATCATGGTCAAGACCCAGGCCGACTACGTAGCCGGGCGCTTCCCCAATGCCAAAGCGGCCCTGGACGCCGCCGCCCAGCAAATCTCTCAGGCCACCGGCCTGCCTATTGCACGCTAAACGTTTTGGGGGGGGTGGGGGCAACCCCACCCCCAAACTTTTACAACAGCAGAATCCCTTTGGAGCATCCCGTGAGATGCAACCTATCAACCAGACTTTTAGCCGGGAAGAAGCCACGTACTGCCCGGCAACACCCACTGCCGTGCGGGAGGAAGCCGTGTACTGCCCGGCAACACTCACTGCTGTACGGGAGGACGCGTGAAACGTAGCGCGACCCCTTATCTTTTTCTGAGTCCTTACCTGGCGATTTTCGCCTTGTTCTGGGCCTGGCCGATCCTCGAGTCGCTGTTGCTCTCGTTCCAGAACACCCGGGTTTCCCCGCCGGTCTGGAACCTGAGTGTCAACTGGGGCCGCATCCTGGGTGATGCGGCTTTTTGGGACGCCCTGCGCAACACGGTGCTGATTCTGGTCATCCAGGTACCCCTCATGCTAGCCCTGGCCACTGTGCTAGCGGTGGCGCTTAACTCACAACTGCTGCGGGCCAGGGGCTTTTTTCGCTTTGCCTTTTTTGCGCCGGTGGTGGTGGGGGCAGTGGCCTACTCGGCGGTGTTTCGCCTGCTTTTTAATCAGAATGGCGCGGTCAATGCGGCCTTGGGTACGGAGCTCAACTGGATCTTCGATCCGGTGGGCGCCATGGCCGTCATCATCACCACCCTTACCTGGCGCTGGACCGGCTACAACGCCATCATCATCCTGGCCGGGCTGCAAAGCATCCCCAAAGACATCTACGAGGCCGCCGAGATTGACGGGGCCAGTCCCTGGCAACAGTTCTGGCGCATTACCGTGCCCAGCCTGCGCCCGGTTCTGCTCTTTTGCCTGGTGCTCTCCATCATCGGCACCTTGCAGCTCTTCACCGAGCCCTGGCTCATCACCAACGGCGGCCCCGGCACCGCCACCACCACCCTGGGGGTTTATCTGTACCGCCAGGGCTTCCAGAACATCAACTTTGGTTACGCCTCCACCATCGCCTACGCCATCACCCTGCTGGCGCTGGTCTTCTCCATCATCCAGCTCAGGCTTTTCGGGAGGGAATCGTGAAGCGGCGGCTCTGGTGGCGCAGTTTCTGGCTGCACCTGTTCCTGACGCCCCTGGCGCTGTTGTGGCTGGCGCCGCTGTGGCTGATGTTCGTCTTCTCG
>CAZIXH010000216.1:0-2649 GCA_964543055.1 uncultured bacterium | reverse complement strand
TTACAGGCCTTTTTTTGGGCCCAATACCAAACAGGGGCTATTGAAATGCCCCAGTCCTTCCGAATGCAATCACCCACGAAGTCAAACCAAGCGTCATCCATTAACCCATGTCGGTCATCGTCGACCGGGCCTTTCCCGTTGGGGGCGATGGCCTCAAGCCGGGGCAGCGACGCATCCTGTATGGGGCCTACCAGGACGGCGTACTCCCCAACCGCAAACACGTCAAGAGCGCCAAAATCGTGGGTGAGGTGATGGGTAAGTTTCACCCCCACGGCGACGCTGCCATCTACGACACCCTGGTGCGCCTGGCCCAGCCCTGGAACCTGCGCTACCCGCTAATTGATGGCCAGGGCAACTTTGGCTCGCTCGACGGCGACCCCCCGGCAGCCCAGCGCTACACCGAGGCTCGCCTCTCAAATATCGGCCTCGAGCTTCTGCAAGACCTCGACAAAGAGACCGTACCGTTCGCACCCAACTACGACGGCACCCAGGAACAGCCCGAGGTGCTCCCTGCGGCCCTGCCCAACCTGCTGGTAAACGGCTCCGCCGGGATTGCGGTCGGGATGGCCACCAGCCTTCCCCCCCACAACCTGAACGAAGTGGTGGATGCGCTGGTGCTGATGATTGAAAACCCCGAGGTCTCGCTTGAAGAAGTGATGAAGGTACTGCCTGGCCCCGATTTTCCAACCGGCGCCAAGCTATCCCGCCGTGGTATCAAAGAGGCCTATGCCACCGGGCGCGGCAGCCTCAAGGTGCGGGCCCGGGTTCGCAACGAAGACAAAAACGGGCGGGCCATGCTGGTCTTCACAGAAATTCCCTATCAGGTCAACAAAGCCGACCTCATCGCACAAATCGCAGGACTGGTACGAAATAAGGTGATTGACGAAATCTCGGCCTTGCGCGATGAGTCCGACCGCCAGGGCTTGCGCATTGCCATCGAGTTGAAGCGCGGTAGCAATCCCCAGGTGGTGCTCAACAAGCTGTACAAGCACTCGCGGCTGCAAACCAGCTTCACCGTAAACCTCCTGGCCATCGTGAAGGGCGAGCCCAAGGTGCTGACCTTGCTCGAGATGATGCGCCTGTACCTCGAGCACCGGGGCGAAGTGGTGCGTAAGCGCACCGAATACGAACTGCGCAAAGCCAAAGAGCGCGCCCACATCCTGGAAGGTCTGCTGATTGCCCTTGACCACATTGACGAGGTCATCGCCCTGATCCGCGGCTCGCAGGATGCCACCGAAGCCCGCACCGGCCTGATCAACCGCTTCAACCTGACCGAGATTCAGGCTCAGGCCATCCTGGATATGCGCTTGCAACGGCTGGTGGGTCTGGAGCGCGACAAGCTGCAAGAAGAGTACCGCGAACTGATGGAGGAGATTGGCCGCCTCGAGGCCATTTTGGGCGACCAGAAGCGGCTGTGGCGGGTGGTCAAAAACGAGCTCCTGGAAATCAAGAAGAAGTACGGCGACCAGCGCCGCACCCAGATTACCGAGTTCGAGGAGGGCTTCAGCATTGAAGACCTGATCGAAGACGAAGAAATGGTGATCACCCTGACCAGCCAGGGCTTTATGAAGCGCACCCCGCTCGAGGCCTACCGTGCGCAGGGGCGTGGCGGCATGGGGGCTCAGGCCGGCAAAACCAAGGAGGAAGACGAGGCCATCTCGGTGTTTGTGGCTTCCATGCACGACACCCTGCTGATCTTTACCAACCGGGGCCGGGTCTACGGTGAGAAGGTTCACGAGCTCCCCGAGGCCGGCCGCCAGGCCCGTGGAACCCACGTGGTCAGTCTGCTGCCCTTGCAGGAAGGTGAAGAGGTAGCAGCTCTCCTGAACGTACGCGACCTGACCCAGGAAGGCTACTTTGTGTTTGCCACCAGGGACGGCCTGGTAAAGAAAACTGAGATTAAGGAGTACCAGAACCTGAGCAGCGCCGGGCTTATTGCCATAAATCTGGTGGAAAACGATGCACTGGTAGGGGTGGCTATTGCCCAGGAGGGCGACCAGGTCATGCTCGCCACGCAAAGCGGCCAGGCCATCCGCTTCGAGCTCTCCGATGTACGCGCCACCGGGCGGGCCAGCCAGGGTGTGACGGGCATCCGCTTCAAAGAAGGCCGCGAAGACCGGGTGGTTTCGCTGGTCATTCTGCCCAAAGGCGAGGAAGGGGAGGTGTTGGCGGTGGGCACCTACGGCTACGGCAAGCGCACCCCGGTCTCCGAATATCCCCTGCAAGGTCGGGGCGGTATGGGCGTCATCACCTTCAACACCAATGAAAAAGTGGGACAACTGGCAGCCCTCATGCGCGTACAGGGCAGCGAAGACCTGCTGGTGCTCTCGCGTCGGGGTATTGCCATCCGCACCAAGGTTGCCAGCATCTCGCAGTACGGGCGGGCCACCAGCGGCGTGAAGGTGATGAACCTGAGCGAAAAGGACGAAATTGCCTCGGCATTCGTGATTGCCCCGCAGGATTAGAGCCGTGCCATAAAAAAAACTAAACTCAAAAGACGAAGCGCCGGGAAGGTATCCTCTCGGCGCCTACCTTCTTGGGTGCTTCTGGCACCCCCTTCCTCTATTGCTATTCCGGTTCCTTGAAGCCGAGGTAATACCAAATCTATGTAGATAATAATACATGCCGAGCAAAGCCATACCCCTACAC
>CAZIXH010000215.1:0-12073 GCA_964543055.1 uncultured bacterium | reverse complement strand
GCGTGGGGGGCTGCTAACACCAGGACACTCTTCGTCCAGGCAAAGCGGCTCCTGGGGTTGAGTCGGGTACCCAGATTTTGGGTCAGATAGGCCATTTCGGCCTGCCGGCCCTGGGCAAGCCAGTCCCGGTAGCGCTCTCGGGTATCTTGCGGCAACTCCACTTCGGCCCAGGCCGTCAGAAAGCCCTGCTGCTGCGCGGCCTGGGTCAGGATTTCCGCCGCATTCACACCCCGATTGTGCAAGCTTCCAAGGGCAAATACAAGCGCTATCAGGTATCGAGGGACGCACTCAAGCAGCCATAGACCATCGGCTATTGGCAGGGTGTTCAGCGCTTACCTCAACGGCAAGAACACCGAAACGGTAGTGCCCTGTCCGGGCTGGCTGGCAATCTGGATGGAGCCCTGGTGTCGCTCCACAATCCAGCGGGCGATGGGCAAACCCAGCCCGCTACCACCCGGATCGCGCCTGCGGGCCTTGTCGGCGCGGTAGAAGCGGTCGAAGACATAGGGCAAATCCTCGGGGGCAATTCCGATGCCGGTATCCCGAACCACCAGACAACCGTGGTCGGCTTCAGCCTTAAGCTCTACTTGCACCAGGCCACTGGCAGGCGTGTATTTGAGGGCATTATCCAGCAGAATCACCACCAGTTGTTTGAGGTAGTCCCGGTCGCCCAGCACCTCCAGGGGCTCCAGACGCGCCTCCAAACGCTGCCCTTCGGTCAGGTGAGTCGCGTCGCGGATGGCCTCCTGCACCACTTCGTCGAGCCGGAACAGGGTCTGGCGCAGGGGCATACCGGCGTCTCCTTTGGCCAGCACCAGCAGGTCGGCCACCAGCCGAGAAAGCCGCAAGGCTTCGCGCTCGGCCTCGCTGAGGGCTACCTGGCGATCGGCTTCGGGCATGTCGGGGTAGCGCCTGAGCAGCTCGAGGTTGCCCTGAATCGCCGCCAGGGGGGCCCGCAGTTCGTGCGAGGCGTCGGCCACAAAGCGCTTCTGCACCTCCGAAGCCCTGGCCAGGTTTTCCAGCATCTCGTTGAACGTCACCGACAACCGCCCCAGCTCGTCGCGGGCGGCAATGGGCTGTACCCGCATGGAGGGGTCGGTGGAATGGGCAATCTGCTGCACCGTCTCGACCAGGCGGGCAATGGGTTGCAGGGCCCCCCCGGCCAGAATCAACCCCAGGCCAAACACCGCCATTGTTGAAACGAGGCCCACCGCCAGTAACAACAGGGCCAGCCACCGCACCGAGGCATCCAACTGACCCAGCGGCGTGAGGGCCTCGAGGTAGCCCAGGGTCTCCTGCTCCTTGACCAGGGGGGTCACGTACACCCGCCAGCGCTGTCCATCCTGGCCTTGCTGGAGCAAAAAAGCGCCTTCGCTGCGCATCCAGGGCAGACGTAGCAGCCGGGCCACCGGATCGGCATAAACCGAGACATCCTGCTCGAGCACCTTCTGGGGCTGGATGGGCTCGAGGGGGGGCTCCAGGCGTGAGCCCCGTTTGAACTGCCCGGCGTTGTCGTAAAGGCGAAAAGCCACCTGAATTTCGGAGATGTCGGCCTCGAGCACATACGAGGTACCCGCCTCGCGCCAGCCTACGGCCACGTGGTTGGCTGAAAGCACCAGCACCTGGTCAAGGGTCTGGTACTGCCCACGGGTATAGGCCGAAAAACCCAGCAGCGACACCAGCGCAATCAGCACCGTGCACAGGGTGCCGTACCACAGCGCCAGACGCAGCCGAATGGGCATTCTGGCCCTACTATAGCGCTCTTTTCTGAGCCCTGGAGGGTGTACCATGCGCCAGAACCCAGGCTTTCCGCTTTGGCTATCCAGGCTTCAAGTTGCCACCACCGTACGGCCTTCGAGTACCGACTGGTAGATTTCCAGGTAGCGGGGCAGCACGCTTTCGGGGCGGAAATGGGTAATGGCACGGGCCCGGGCTGCCTGGCGCATTTCATTGTGAAAGGCGGGGTTCTCCAGGATTTGCAGCGCCGCCTGGGTCATGCCCTGCACATCGCCGATGGGCCGCAGGAAGCCGGTAATACCATCCAGCACCACCTCCGGGAGGCCCCCCGCGTTGGAGGCCACCACCGGCACCCCACACGACATGGCCTCGAGGGCCACCAGACCGAACGACTCCTGCGCCGAGGGCAGCAAGAACAGATCGGCCACCGAGAGAAACTTCTCGATCTGGGGGGTGGACTCGATAAACTGCACCCGCCCGGTCAGCTCGAGCTGGTGTACAAGTTCCACGCACTGAGCCCGCCCAGGACCATCGCCAATCATCAGCAGCCGGGCCGGACGCACCTCGGCAATACCGGCAAAAACGCGGATGACATCCTCGGGGCGCTTGACCTCGCGGAAGTTGGAAACGTGCAGCAGGATGGCCTCATCGGGCTGGGCAAAGCGGGCCCGATAGGCCGGGTCGGTGTTGGGCTTGAAGCGCTCCGAGTCTACCCAGTTGTAAACCACCTCGATGGGGCGATCCACCCCAAAGCTCTGCCGGGCCTCCTGGGCCAGCGAGTGGGAGACCGCCGTGACCGCATCGGACTGCAAAATGGCGTGTTTGGTGGTAAGGGCAAAGGCGGGCTCCAGGCCCATGAGCGTCACGTCGGTACCGTGCAGGGTGGTCACCACTTTGATGGGCAGCCCCATATCCCGTGCCAGCAGGGCGCTGGTGGCGTGGGGAATGGCATAGTGGGCATGGACAATCTCGATACCGTGCTCCTGAATCACCTGGGCCAGCGAGTTGGCGGCAGTCAGGGTTACCAGGGAGTCCTTGAACAGAGGATAATCGGCACTCAAAAACTCGTGAAAATGCAGCTTGGCCGCAGGCCCTACCGAGCGCTTGGTGATTTTGTTGATCCAGTGGAGCACGCTCTGGTTGCCCTGCTGAATGAGGCGGGCCAGCGCACTCTGGGGGCGCGGCTCGCTGCCCAGATCGCGCAGATCGGTCTGCACACGGTTGGCAAGCCGTTCCTCGGTAAGGCGAAAAGGCCGTTCTGCTGCAATTACATGAACAGTATGGCCCAGCCCGGCCAGGGTCAGGGCCAGTTCGGTTGCCACCACACCGGAGCCTCCGGCGCTGGCATGACATAGAATTGCAATTTTCATGGGGTTCCTTTCAAGAAACAAGCCGGGTGGAGGGCAGGGGTTGGTTTGACCGGATCACCTCGAGCGTAGGCCGCTCCGCACATACCCACACAACGGGCACCTGGAACTTCTCCAGCAGGTGATGGGCTAGCTCGGGGTGTTTGGGCTTGGCCACGAAGATCAGATCATACGACTCCCCCGATACGCCAATCTCCTTGAGCGGGTCACCATAGACCAGGCAGGCACTCGCTTGCACATGGGCCAGGGAGGCCACCGCCAGAGCTTCCTCGAGGATCTCCCAGCCCAGATGGGCGGCCAGGCTTTCCCGGTCTTCGATGGTGTACAGCTCGCCGTCCTGGAGGGTCTCGAGGTAGCGCCGGGCATCGTTCAGTACAAACGCTAGATGCAACCGGCTACCCAGGGCCTGGGCCATCTCCACCCCCCGCACCACCGCCGTCTGGCTGTGGATACTGGTATCGGTCAGGATCAGGATATGCTCGTACATCGCCTACCTCCGCTGGAGGTGGGAAGCGCGATAAGCCGGTAGACCGGCGGCTTCGGGCTCTGCCCAACCCACATGGATATCCACCAGCCTTCGGGGCAAATGCACCACCAGCACATCCGTCGGCATACGGCGCAGTACCTGCCGGCTTACCGAAGGCGATACCCAGCCCCACCAGCCCTTGCGCTCCAGGCGGTGCAACACGATCAAATCGGGCCGGTAGTCCTGGGCTTCCTGGCAGATACCCTCCACTAAATCGCCTTGCCACAGCCGGGCCTCTACCCCCAGCATGTCCGCCCACTGCTGTAGCTTGGCCTGCTCCTGGGCTTCGATTTCTCTGGCCAGTTGGGGCAGGTGCTGCCAGACGGCGCTTCCCAACCACGAAGGCATCGGCATGAGTACCTGATGGGCCCGCCCCACATGCAACAGCCGGATGGAGGCCTGAGGATAGCGTTCCTGCACAACCTCGAGCACCGTCCGGGTATGCCCTGAAAAATCCGTGGGAATCAGGATACGCCCCATCCTCATGGCAACCTCTCAAACTCCTTGAAGCGATAGGTCTGGGGCTCTCGCTCGGGTCTTTCGGGTTCGCCCGCGTCTTCTTCTGGTTCGGAATGTTGGGTCACCCGGATAAACCCAGCCAGCCCGCCCAAACCCACCACTATCAGCCCAAACAGGAGCAGGGCTGCAATCATCTCCAGCCAAGGGCTCCAGGGCATGGCTAGCCTCCCTGATTGAACAAAGCTGCTGGAAAAGCTGGCTTGAAGTTCTGGGTATAGCGGAATTGGTCGTCCAGCAGACTGTATAACCGATTGGGCGAAACCGTGAGAAACAGTTCTTGGGCTGGGTCCTCACTGCCCACAATGTAGCCCGCAATTGCCCCGGTGCTGGCTTCCAACGTCACCCCCGCCAACACCCCCAGAGGAACCCCCTCCGGCAGTGTCAAAAGAGAGCCCAGCACCCTGGGCCGTGCCAGCAGCTCAGCCATTCGCTGACTCAGATGGGGCGAGGGCCGCATGTCCCAGACGCTAATGGTGTCACCCGACAGGCCGTGTACCATCTGGAAGGGCACCACAGGGGTCTTCGGCGACCATACCGGGCTGAGCAAAAGCCCCAGCAGCACGTGGTGCTCATAGTCCACCAACAGCTCATGTACCTCGCCCAGCACTTGCTTATCAGGTTCCAGAAGGACTTTCCGCCCTATCAACTCACTTCCCCGTATTCGCATGGCCTCCCTCCTTTTGGCAAAGCCTAGTACCCAGGTCTGAGGCTCTCCTGTTGGCAAGCTGAGTGCTAGCTGAGGAGGCCCGCCAAGTGGTCTGGTAAGTTAGTTTTCAGGGATATTTCTACATCCGTTGTCCGAGACACTTATCGCGCCCTTCACATACGTGGCCACCCACGAAAACGAGAAGGGACAAGCGTGGGCCGAGCCCGGCCACGGGTGCTTGGGTTTCAAGTTTCCAGGCAGCCACGGTTCTTTCCAGGGCAAAGCTCTCTAAAAGCCGGTTGGCTCTTGATATAAGAAGAGCGCTCTAAACTAAGAAGCGATGAAGCGCATTCTGGTCATTGACGACGACCCTGGCATTACCAGCCTGCTGCGGCGCGGGCTGTCTTACGAAGGATTCAGCGTGTCCACGGCGGCTTCGGGTGAAGAGGGGCTGAGCCTGGCCCGTGATACCCCTCCCGACCTGGTGATTCTGGACTTGATGCTACCAGGCATTGACGGGCTCGAGGTTTTGCACCGCTTGCACTCGGCAGACCCGCACTTGCCGGTGCTCATGCTGACAGCTCGAGACACCCCCGACGATCAGGTCAAGGCCTTCGGCTTTGGGGCCGAAGATTATGTGGTCAAGCCTTTTCGCTTCGAGGTGCTGCTGGCCCGCATCCAGGCCCGCCTGCGGCAAAGCCAGGCCCGCGCTGCCGAACTTCGCTACGCCGACCTGCTTCTCAACCCCGAGACCCACCGGGTATTTCGCGGCGAGCGCGAACTCGAGCTGACCGGGCTCGAGTTCCGCCTGCTGCACACCTTCATGCGCCAGCCCGAACGGGTGCTTTCCAAGCAGGTGCTGCTCGACCAGGTCTGGGGCACCGACTTTTTTGGCGATGCCAACATCGTGGAGGTCTACGTCAAACAACTGCGGCAGAAACTCGAGGCCATGGGCGAACCCCGCCTGATCCAGACCCTGCGGGGGGTGGGCTATGTGCTGCGAGAAAAAAGCCCTGGTGGATAAGGCTCCAACGGCCAGGTTGCATTTTTATTCACTTGGGTCATAAACTCGAGCCACTCAAGCATTGCCTGAACGCAATCCCGTTTGGCGGGTGCTTGAAGTTATCAGCAGGGAGGTTATTTTATGTGTGCACCGTGCGTAATGGGTCTGGTGGAGAAAAGCTTGAGCCGTCGGGAGCTCCTGGGCGTGGCGGTCGGTATGGCTGCGGTGGCAGCCAGCAGCGCCCAGGCCCAGAGCCAGGTAGCCGGCAAAGCCTTCAGCAACGTGGCCGACCTGACCCACGTGGTCTCGCCCAGCTTCCCCATGTTCCCCGGCGCCAGCCCCATGAAAATCAGCGAGGTGGTGACGGTCAAGAAGGATGGCTACTACGGCAACACCCTGGAAATCTGGGAACACACCGGCACCCACATGGACGCCCCCGCCCATTTTGTGGATGGCGCCGCTACTGCAGATGCGCTTCCGGTGAACCGGCTGATTGCCCCCCTGGCCGTCATCAACATCAAGGCCAGGGCCGACCGCAACCCCGATGCCGAGGTAACGGTAGACGACATCCTGGCCTGGGAGCGCAGCCATGGGCGGCTACCCAATGGGGCCTTTGTCGCCATGTACTCGGGCTGGGACAGCCGCGTGAACGATGCCAAAGCCTTTGTCAATCTGGATGGTTCAAATGTCCAGCACTACCCTGGTTTCAGCCCTGCTGCGGCAGAGTTTCTGGTGCGACAGCGCAACATCGTGGGCGTGGGGGTAGACACCCTGTCGCTCGACTTTGGCGCTTCCAAGGATTTCAAAAGCCATGTAACCCTGCTGGGTGCGGGCAAGTACGGCCTCGAGAACCTGGCCAACCTGGCCGCCGTGCGCCCCAGTGGGGCCATGATTATTGTGGGTGGGCCCAAGCACAAGGGCGCCTCGGGCGGGCCCAGCCGTGTAATGGCGATCTGGTAACCCCCTACGCGCCATTCAAAACCGTGGTCCCCCACGAAAACGAGAAGGGACAAGCAGACGTGCCTCACTGGGGTGAGGCACGCTTGTCTGCCTTACGTCTGAATCCAGGCGCGTGTTACGCACCCCAGCGTTAGCCGGGCCCGGCCAACGCTGGGGTTTCGAGTTTCCAGGCGGCCACGGTTGTGTGCAAGACAAAGCTTTATTGGAGCGGGATGGCTCTAAATATGTGAAGTGTGCTCTAACCGCTGAGCAACAACACCTGCACCAGCAAAATCTTGAGCAACATAGCAAACGGGTAGACGGTGGCATAGCCAAGGTTGGGCTGGTCGTTGGCGGTTTTTTCCAGGGCAAAAGCCAGCACCGCAGGCTGGGTCTGGAGCCCTGCTACCACGCCGCCCAACACGCCCAGGGGAATCTTGAGCACGCGGTGGCCGATCCAGAGGGTCAGCAGCGCCGCCCCCAGCGTAATCAAAGCGCCCATCGCCAACAACCGTAGACCCTCCCCCTGCGACAGGGTTTGTACAAAGGCATAGCCCGAGCGAGTACCGATGCCCGCCAGGAACAGGATGAGCCCCAGTTGGCGCAGGGTCAGGTTTGCGCTGAAAGGAATCTGCCACAGGATAGGGCCGGTGCGCCCCAGCGCCCCCAGTACCAGGCCCACCACCAGCGGCCCGCCCGCAAAACCCAGTTCAAAGGTGCGCCCCCCTGGCAGGGGCATGGGCAGGCTGCCCAGCAGCAACCCCAGGGCAATACCCAGGCTAAAACTGACCACATCCACTTCGGCCAGCGCCCGGTAGGAGTCGCCCAGATAGCGGCTCACCGCTCGAATCCGGTCTTTGGGGCCCACCACCCGCACCCGGTCGCCGAGCTCCAGGGTGGTATCCTTATCCGGCAAAAAATCCACTTCACCCCGGCGCACCCGGGTAATCACCACCCCAAAGCGTTGGGGCAGCTCGAGTTCAGCCAGACTACGCCCGGCCACCTCCCGACTGCTCACAAACACCCGGCGAAAATCCAGAGCATGGCGGTCTTCCTCCAATCGCTCCGGCACAGCCATCCCCAAGGTCTCGACCACCCGCTTCAGTTCGTCGGCGCTACCCACCACATTGAGGCGATCTCCCAGTTGCAGTTCGGTGTCGGAGGTGATTACCTGCTGTTTCCCGTCGCGCTGCAAGCGCCCAAACACCACCCGCCAGCGGTGCGCTCGGGTCAGTTGTTCGACGGTCCAACCCACCACCTTAGCCTGGGTGACCTCCACCGTCTGCGAAACCAGCGCCTCTGCTTCGCCTCCCAGGCCTCTTTCCCCACTACCCCACCAGCGCCAGGCCAGGTGCAAGGCCAGCAGCATCCCGATCACCCCTACCGGATAGGCCACCGCATAGGCCGCCACCGGCAGTCCCTGCACCGCTTCGGCCATGCCCCGCCCCTTCAGGGCTTCCAGGGCTGCCGCCAGGGCCGGGGTATTGGTCAGGGCGCCTGCAAACAGACCGGCCTGGAGGGCACCGCTCAGGCCCATTGCAGAACCCAGCACCACCACCACCACTGTCGCCAACCCCAGCACCCCCACCACCAGCAGGTTATAGCGCAGCCCACGCTTACCAAATGAGGCAAAAAAACCCGGCCCACTGGCCAGCGCAATGGTGTAAACAAACAACACCAGGCCAAACAGGTACACAAAGTCCGGCAGCTTCAGATCGGGCGAAAGCGCCCCGAAGGCCAACCCCGCAAACAGCACGGCCGAGACCCCCAGGCTAAAGTTTCCGATGCGAATTTGGCCCAGCAGATAGCCAATGGCTGCCACCAAAAAGAGTAGCAAAAGTGGGTTTTCCCTGAGCAGCTCGAGCATCCCGTCTCCCCCAACCATCATGCGCTCTGCGTTCGGGACAGATTGCCCCCAGGAAATGCAAAATCCCCCGCTGCTGGGGGGTGGTTTTCAGTACGCCTCAGGCCCTGACCAGTGCGGCTCGAGCCCGGTCAGCCATCTGGTAGAGCTTTTCCCTGGTAAGGGGGAATTTGCCCTCTAACACAAGGCCTTTGCCATCTTCCCAGTGGGCATGATAGTGGACATGGCCGCCCGGAACCCGGAAAGCCACGTGCTTGAGCTTAGCGTGGCGGGGCGAGACCGAGGCAAAGAAGAAAGGCTCTCCCCGATCATCCGAAAGCGAGACCGCCATCATGGTGGTGGGCACCTCGTAGGGGCGCTCCATGCGGTAGATGAAGTCGGGGAAGTCGGATTCTTTAGTGAACTGCACCCCTTTTTCGGCAGCGTATTCCTTCATCCATTCGATGACCTGAACCCAGGCCTGGTAGAGCATTTCGTCGTGATGAGGGTCATGGGCAGCACTCATGCCCTTAGTTTATTGGTTTGTAGCCCTAAAGTCTAAAAAACCGCGTGATGCCAGGGCCGACCACTCGATTTTCACCTGGGTTGGCCCAGGCGCCTATCCAGACCACTCAACGGCCGGAAGCAAGTTACACAAGGTTCTTCGGGCTGTACTAGGATAGGGTTTACATGCGGCTGGAAGACCTTCCCCCCCTGCCCGAGGCTCCAGGGGTCTACCTCTGGAAGGCCGGCGAGGCCGTCATTTACGTGGGCAAGGCCAAAAACCTCAAGGCCCGCGTGACCAGTTATTTTCATAGCGAAGGCAAAAGCTTGCGGGTGTCCCAGGAAGCCACTTACCTCGAGTTCATCGTGCTGCGCGACGAGGTGGAGGCGCTCTTGTACGAGGCCAACCTGATCAAGCACCACCGCCCCCACTACAACGTCCTGATGAAGGACGACAAGCACTACCCCTTCCTGAAACTGACCAACGAGGAATGGCCCATGCTGATGGTGGTGCGGCGGATCCAAAACGACGGGGCCCGCTACTGGGGGCCTTTCCCCGAGGCTTCAGCGGTGCGGCGCATCAAGCGTCTGGTGGATCGCTTCTTCCCCTTGCGCCAGAACTCAGGCTTCCCCTTCAAGAAACGGCGTTATCCCTGCCTCAACCACGCTATGGGACGCTGCCTGGCCCCCTGTGTGGGCAAAGCCGACCCGGCACAGTACGCCCTTGCAGTTCGACAGGTTGAAAACCTACTGGACGGCAAGGTGGAAGCCCTTTACGAAAGCCTGGAAAAGCAGATGCGGGAGGCCGCCCAGCAGCAGGACTTTGAGCGGGCGGCGGAAATCCGCGACCAGTTGGGCGCGGTGCGGAGTTTCTTTGGCACCAGCCAGCAAGCCTACGACCCCGACCTCGGCGACCTGGATTTTCTGGGTTTTGCCCGGGCGGGCGACTACGCCCTGCTTCAGCACTACCAGATGCGGGGGGGCCAGATGCTCGGGCGCATCAGCCGGTTTGTGGAAGGCGTGAAAGAAGCCAGCGATGCCGAATTGCTCGAGGCTTTTATGCGCGATTACTACCTGGAAGCCACCCCCCTGCCCCCCCTGGTCTTGCTGCCCTTCGAGCTCGAGGCCCAGGACGCTTTTTCGGCCTTCCTGAGCTCCAAAGGGCGCAAAGTAGAGGTGCGCATCCCCCAGCGCGGCGACAAGACCCGCCTGATTGAACTGGCCCAGAACAATGCCCACACCGCACTTCAGAGCGAGCTTAAAGTCCTGGAGCGCAAAGGCGACCACCCCGGCCTCAAGGGGCTCATGGAGGTCCTGGGGCTTTCGCGCCGTCCCTACCGCATCGAGGGCTACGATATCTCGAACCTGCTGGGCGAGAGCGTGGTGGGTTCCATTACCGTGTTCGAGGGGGGCCGGCCCAAAAAAGCCGAGTACCGCCGTCTGAAAATCCGGGGCCTGGAGGGCCAGCCCGACGACTTTTTTGCCATGGAGCAAACCCTTCTGCGGCGCTTTGCCGGCAGCCTGGCCCAGAGTATGCCCATCCCCGACCTGATTCTGATTGACGGTGGTTTGGGGCAGGTGCGGGCTGCCCGGAAGGGCCTCGAGCAGGCCGGTCTGGATATTCCGCTGGTGGGGCTGGCCAAACGCGAGGAGACCCTGGTCTTGCCGGACGGCCAGACCATCGCCCTCCCGCTCACCCACCCGGCGCTACAGCTCCTGATTTATCAGCGCGATGAAACCCACCGCAACGGCCTCGAGTTCCACCGCAAACTCCGTAGCCAGAAGACCCTGAAAAGCATCTTCGACGATATTCCAGGCATCGGGCCTGCCCGCAAGCGAGCCCTGCTGAATCATTTCTCCACCCTGGAAGAACTGCGGGCCATGAGCATAGACGACCTGGCCAGGCTGCCGGGCCTCGACAGACGCAGCGCCCAGGCAGTTCTGAAGGCCCTGAAGGCAAGTACCCCTTCAGAGGGGTCACCGGCTTGAGAAGTCAACATTCCATTGTCTATGGTTCATAGCCCCAGACTGGCATTCCCCTTTTCGACACGGTAGGCTTACGCCTATGGAAACCGTGCGTATTGCTCTGATGGGGGGCGGGACGGTAGGCAGCGCCTTCGCCGAACTCCTGCCCTCGCATCACGCTCGCTTTGAAGCGCTGGGGCTCGAGGTCGAACTGGCTAAAGTCCTGGTGCGCGACCCCCGCAAAAGCCGGCCCGGCATTCCCGCTCAGCTACTGACCGACAACCCCGCAGGCTTTCTGGACGACGTAGATGTACTGGTAGAGGTAGCAGGCGGCACCACCGTAGCCGGAGACCTGGTGTTGCAGGCCCTGGAACGGGGCCTTCCGGTGATCACGGCCAACAAGGCCCTGTTGGCCGAACGCTGGGACGAGTTGCGCCCCCACGCCGAGGAAGGCAACCTCTACTACGAAGCCAGCGTAATGGCCGGGACGCCCATCCTGGGAGCCCTGCAAAGCCTGTGGGGCAACCAGACCCTGGAGATGCACGGCATCGTGAATGGCACCTGTAGCTACCTGATCCGGCGCATGGAAGAGGGCGCCACCTACGACGAAGCCTTCCAGGAAGCAGATAAGCTCGGCTACCTGGAAGCCGACCCCAATCTGGATGTGGGCGGGATTGACTCGGCCCACAAAATCACCGTACTGGGGCGGCTTACCGTAGACCCCGGGCTCTCCTGGGCCAGGGTCTTGAGCCGCACTCGAGGCATCCAGCATCTCACCCCCCAGATGCTCCAGCAAGCCCGCGCAGAAGGCCACGCCATCAAGCTGGTGGCCAGCCTCTACCCCGAACAGGGTGAGTGGGTGGCGGCGGTGCGTCCGGTGCGCCTGCCGGAGTCGCACCCCCTGGTCGCCCTGTCTCTTATTCAATTCTGACGCTGCCTACGAGCTACCACGGTTGGAGCTCGTTCGTGCGCGGAGCGCAGACACACAGATATTGACACGCATGTCCGGGTTCAGGGTCCGGCG
>CAZIXH010000214.1:0-6176 GCA_964543055.1 uncultured bacterium | reverse complement strand
ACTCGTGCAGATCGCCCACGCCACAAGCTGCCTGCCACCCCCTCAACACTGAAGTTCCCGCCGTAAGGGGAGTGCCTGTACCCTCCCAATGTCAGACACTGAGAGCGGGTTGCCGTCCCACCGCCCAACACATCCAGCGTGGTCAGCACCTCCGCCAGGGTGTTGGCCCAGCGGTTGGCTTGGCGGGTCAGCAGCAGCGACAAAAAAATCATGGCGATGGGCACCTGGGTCAGCACCGAGAACAGCAACAATAACCCCGGCGTGACTGTGAACCCCAGAGAGCCCTCCATGATCTGTTGTAGGGAGCCGGGGTGGATGAAGCCGATGATGTCGGCAAAAGCGATGTTGAACATCACCACCGTCCACAGGGCGGCAATCTGGATGCGGGTGGTTTCCACTGCGATCTCCTTTCTTTCCAACGGCAAGACCTGGCTTGTCTTTCGCGGTTCCCACCATTACACCTCACCCGATGAGGCGTAATGGTTCCGGCAAAGCCAGGGTATTCGTGGGAATCGCTCTAATACCAAATCTGCTCAGAAGTGACCCAAAAGCGATATAAGAGACCCTCGGACGCGCCCCCTGGCGCGGCAAGTGAGGGGCGCGTTTAGCGCCGCTTACGCGCAGAGTTGGTATAAGAACATGGGATCAGTTCATGCTGCCTGTTTAGGCCACTCCCATGCGTAACGAATAACTAGCAAAAGAAGAACCACTTCTACAGCGGCAGCAAAATACATATGCACCCAAGCCTCTCCGACCAAGTTAAACAACATATAGGGAATATATGCCATAGCCACAATAATGTTTGTCCAACGATTTACTTTAGCGGGTAGGGCAACAGAAAGGAAAATCATAAGAACTGGAATTGCCACAAAAATCATTGCCACCAGCAGAAAGACATATGAAATGTCAAAGGTAAATACTTTTCCTGCCAAAATTTCCTCTATTTTACCCGGCATATATAGGTGGAAATAATCCACATAGGTGTACAGAAACATAAAACTTGCCCACAGCGCTGCAAACTTCAGTTTCACATTGACCTTGATGTCTTCCAACGTTCTTTGCGATGAGTTCATGCTTACACTCCCTTATTGAGCGATTTGGATGAATTTCGTGAAATGCGGAAATTACACTTCATGATCCACTTTGATGATCACACTCCCACGCTTGCGCCCCGTTTCTACATAGCGGTGTGCAGCGGCCATTTGCTCCAATGGGTATTTGCGGTCTATCACCGGTTTCAGGTGACCTTCCTGGGCTAGCTTGGCCAGCAGTCTTACGTCCTCGGCACGTTCGGAACTGGGGCCGGCAATCACCTTTTTGCCCCCCGCCGACTCCCACGCAGCCGAGACCATTTGGCCCAGGGTAGCAATCACCAAGAGCAGACGCCCGCCCTTACGCAGCGAGTTTTTGCTGCGGGCAAACCCAGCCGTCCCGACCATGTCCATAATCACGTCGTACTGTTCGCCGCCGGTGGTGAAGTCTTGGCGTGTATAGTCGATCACCTGCTGCGCACCCAATGCCCGCATCATGTCCGCGTTGGCCCCACTGCACACAGCGGTGACATTGGCCCCGAAGTGGCGGGCCAGTTGTACCGCCGCCACCCCTACCGCTCCGGAGGCTCCGTTGACCAGCAGCTTATCGCCAGCCTTGAGCCCGCCGCGCCGGAAGAAGTCCAGGGCGGTGATTCCGCCGAAGGGCAAAGCCGCAGCCTCCTCGAAGCTCAGGTTGGGTGGGATGTGAGCCAGCGGGCCGTTTTCGGTGGCGCACTTGTACTGGGCGTAGGCCCCCAGGCTGAATCCGCTCATCCCGAACACGCGGTCGCCCACCCTAAAGCCCGTTACCTTTGACCCGGTGGCTTCCACCACTCCAGCGAACTCGGTGCCCAGCACCGTTTGCCGAGGCCGTACCAGGCCCATGGCCAGGCGTGTGATCAGCCTGAACCCGGCAGGCACATTCAGGCCGCGCACGCGGCAGTCCGCCGAGGTGACGGTGGTGGCATAAATCTTGACCAGCACCTCATTGTCCTTCGGGATGGGCTTTGGCAGCTCGACCATGTGGAGCACCTCGGGCGGGCCGTACTCGGTACGCACCATCGCCTTCATGGTGCTGCGGTTTGCGGAGGGGGTGAGGTGAGTCGAAGCATCCTGGCGATTTTTAATCATGATTGGGGTTCCTTGACCTTACATTGTAAGGTTATGGACTCAGGGTAGCCTTACGTTGTAAGATTGTCAAGAGAGGGAGGCCATGCCCAGACCCCGCCACCCAGCACCCAACCCACCCCTAGAGCCCAGGGCCCGTCTGAGCCGGGAGGGGGTGCTACAGAAAGCGGTTGAAATCGCTGACCAGGAAGGCATCCACGCCCTCACCATGCGCCGCTTGGCCCAGGAGCTGGGTGTAGAGGCCATGTCGCTTTATTACCACTTCGCCAACAAGGACCGGCTGCTGGACGGCATGATTGACCGGGTGTTTGCCGAGATTGAGCTACCCCCAGGGGGTGACTGGAAGAGCAGGATTCGGGCTCGAGCGGTCTCGGCGCGGGATACCCTGGTGCGCCACCGCTGGGCCCTTGGGCTGATGGAGTCACGCACTCAGCCTGGCCCAGCTACGCTGCACCATCACAACGCGGTGATCGAGTGCTTTCGCACCAACGGATTTTCCGTGGCCGCAGCCGCTCACGCCTACTCGCTCCTGGATAGCTATGTGTACGGCTTTGTTTTGCAACAGCTCAACCTGCCCTTCAACACCTTTGAGGAGGCGGGCTCCGCCGCCGATAGCATCATGGCCGAGATGGCTGCAGGGGAATATCCTTACCTGGTCGAGATGGCGACCGAGCATGTGCTCAAGCCGGGTTACGACTATGCCAAAGAGTTTGAGATCGGCCTCGAGGTGGTGCTGGGTGGGCTCGAGCGGCTGCGTGGGGAAGCGTAAAACGGGTTTCACGAACAAACAACCAGATTCGCCTCGGAAAAAGCCACCAGCAGAACTCCGCCGAAGGACAGAGTCCTCGAGCAAACCACGATAAAGCACCAGATTACCAGAGGCTGGGCTCGCCTGACCTGCACATGTTGCTCGCAGCACCAAAACCACCTCACGCGATGCGCAGCAAGCGCAGTTTCTCGGCCTCCATGGCCGACAATACCAGCCCTTCTATTGCCTTTGGAAGCCTTTTTCGCTGCCAGATGCGCTCCTGGTTCATGGCAGCTACGTCACCTGCACTGGCCGCTCATACTGCCTTGACCGCATAAATAGCAGCCCCCAGCGAGTGATCGGCCATGTGGGCCGTCGCCACCGCTTGACCTGCCGATCGAGCCGCCGCTATTGCTGCTTCATGCAAGGCAGCTCGAGCCGCCGTATGAGCTGCCACACTCGCCGCACGGGCCTGACCGACGCCGACCTCTCCCCTGGCCCACGCCCGTCCCATCTCAATGGCCTTTTGGGGTCGGTCATCTTGCGGATACAGCCTGGTAAACATGGGCAACACATGCTCCGCACAGTCAGCAGCCCAGGCTACCAGCAAGCGATGCCGGTCAAGGTCCAGCAATCCCCCTCGGTGCGCAGCCTTGAAGCGTGGGTCTCGCATGTGTTTTCATTATTGCAAAGAACCTCGACGCATCGGGCCCAAGCCATTAGGCTAGAGCCGATGAATTGGCTCTCAAACATCCGTGTGGTGCTGGTGGGCAGCCAGGAACCCATGAACGTGGGGGCTGTCGCCCGCGCCATGCAAAACTTTGGCATCTCGGACTTGTGGCTGGTGGCACCCGAGCCACGGGTGCGCGAGGATTTGGCCCTGCACCCAGAGGGCTCGATGGCCTACCGACTGGCGGTACACGCTGAAGAGATTCTGGATAACCTCAAGGTAGTGCAAACCCTCCCCGAGGCGGTACGCGAAGCCCGGCTAGTGGTGGGTACTACCGTGCGGGAGCGGGAAATTTACACCGGGCCGGTGGTAGGCCCCAAAGCCATGGCAGAGCGCGTAGCCGAGGTAGCCCCGCAAGGTAAGGTGGCCCTGGTCTTCGGGCGTGAAGCCTCGGGCCTGACCACCGACGAGCTCGACCTCTCCCAACTTATTGTGCGCATCCCCACCTCGCCCAAACAGCCCAGCTTGAACCTTGCCCAGGCGGTCTTGCTACTATGCTACGAGGTCTTTGGCGCTGTGCTAAACCCCCCCGAGCCCGCCCAAGCCCAACTAGCCGAGCAAGAAGCCCTACAACAACTCTTCGACGACCTGCGCGAGTACATCCTGCGTATCGGCTTTACCGATGAACAACGCCTTCCCTACGCAATCCGGCGCTTCCGCCGACTGCTTCACAAAGCCAACCTGACCCCCGGTGAAGTGCAGTTTCTGCGGGGATTCTTGCACCAGAGCCGCTGGTATGCCCAGCACGGGCGCCGCAAAACCACCCTGGAGACCTAATCCTGCTATCTTTTTGCTATGGAGCCCACCCCCAGCTTATATCGCCTGATCAGGCTATACCGGCTGATCCTGCCACTGGCGATTGCACTGGTGGTGGTGCTCTTCGAGCTTTCCCTCGAGCCCTATCAGGGTCAGCCGGTGGCTTTCTGGTTGAGCATGGGGTTTTATGGCCTGGTGGGGCCTCTGGTCACCTGGATGACGCTGGAGTGGATAGCCCAGCAGGTACAGGACCGTGAGCGCACTCAGCGTGCCCTGGAGGTAGCCAACCGGCGGCTCGAGGCTATCGGCAACATTCTCAAGCGGGCCTCAGCAGCCGACAACCTCGAGCAGGCCCTGGCCTCGGTAGTGCAGGAGGTAGCCCAGGCGCTGGGCATGGAGGTCTCGCTAATCCTGGAGGGGGTACGGGCCACCTCCCCAGGCTTCCAGAGCACCGGTTCGCTTTACGAAGTGCCCTTACCCGGCGTGGACGGGAAGCTCGAGGTGGCCCTGCTTCGCCCGCTCTCGGTTGAGGAGCAGGGTTTTCTGGATGTGCTGGTAGCTGAAGTAGCCGGGGCGCTCGACTCGGTGCGGGCCCGCAGCCGCGACCTCCTCACCCTCTACGAAGTGGACCAGGCCCTGCGGGCCGAAGCCAACCTGGGCCGGCTCCTGGAGCGCCTGATGGAGCGCATCCTGGCCTGGGCCGGGGCCAGCGGGGGCGGGGTGTTGTTGCTGGATGAGGAGAACTTCCTGCAGCCCCAGGTGCTGCGGAACCTCGAGCTACCCCCCTATGCCTTTGTGCCCGAGCACCAGTGGAAGGAAGCCCTGGAAGCCCCCGTATTTGTGCGGGACAACCTGCTGGCGGTGCCGCTGCGCGAACAGACCGCTATTGGCCTGCTACTCGTTCAGGGTGAGGCCGAAAACTTGCGCCAGAGGCTGCCTTTTTTGCGCTTTCTGGCCGCCCAGGTTACCCTGGCCGTTCGCAACGCCCAGGCTTATCTGCGGGCCGAGGAGCTGGCCCTCACCGAGGAACGCAACCGCATTGCCCGCGAAATCCATGATGGCATCGCCCAGGCCCTGGCCTTCATGGCCCTCAAACTCGACCTGGCCGAACGGCTACTGAAAACCGACCCCATTCGCGCGACCGAAGAACTCCAGCAGGTCAAGGAGACCCTGCGGGGCCAGATACGCGAGGTAAGGCGTAGCATATTTGCCCTGCGGCCCATCGATCTGGAGCGATACGGCTTTCTCGAGTCGGTGCGGCGCTACGCCACCGCTTTTGCCGAGCAGGCGGGCTTCCGGGTGCGCCTCAGCCTGCCGGAAAAAATCGAGCTTTCGCAGGCCTCTGAGCTGGTATTTTTCCGGGTCTTGCAGGAGGCCCTGACCAACGCCGCCAAGCACGGCAGGCCCGGTTTAGTGCAAATCAAGCTCACCTCCCTGGGCGAGCGGGGTGGTGTCCTCGAGGTCAGCGACAACGGCAAGGGATTCAAGGCCGGAGGCTCGGCCAGCGGTATGGGTGGCTTTGGTCTGACCCAGATGCGCGAACGGGTCGAGGCCCGGGGCGGGCGCTTTGTGGTCGAGTCGGTAGAAGACCAGGGCACCACCGTACGCGCCGAACTGCCCTTCTGATGGTTGAAGCACACCAGCACCCCGGAACCGCCGTAATCGCGCCCATCCAGGCGGCACCGTTCTGTCCAGCACGAACCTTCCACAAAGCTCGATAGTTCCAGCACCCAAATTAGACGCACACCTAACTTTCAACGACACACGAGGGGAGGGTGGGTGG
>CAZIXH010000213.1:0-2660 GCA_964543055.1 uncultured bacterium | reverse complement strand
GAATAAGCCCATGAGCGTAGCCCCCAGCCAGACGCCCAGAAGCGCCCCCACCCCAAGTTCAGGGTTGAGGACGAGCCCCAGGGGCAACAAGAGCAGGCTCAAGCCCGCCGCCATAAGCAATTGTGCGCGTTGCTTCAACATCCCTCCCAATCTTACGAAACGCCTTCGGCTTTCCATTCCATAACGATTTTTCGACACAAGCTGGGTGATACGATATATTTATGGCCGTTCTGACCGCCGATCAAAAAATGGTACTGGACATGGTGCGGGCCGTTTCCCGAGAGGTGTTGTGGGAGATGGCCCCCGAATACGACCGCTTGGGGCAGTACCCCTGGCCCCAGCTCCAAAAGCTGGGTGAGCTGGGCCTGCTGGGCATGACCACCCCCGAAGCCTGGGGTGGGGCCGGGCTCGACTCGGTCACCTGGGCTCTGGCCATGGAAGAAATCGCGGCAGCCGACCCCAGCGTGGCGGTCATTCTTTCGGTAACTTCGGGCTTACCGCAGTACATGCTGAACAAGTTTGGCACCGAGGCCCAGAAAAAGAAGTACCTGGTGCCCCTGGCCAGGGGCGAGTGGATTGGGGCCTTCTCGCTGACCGAGCCCCACGCCGGTTCCGACCCGGCCTCGCTCAAGGCGTCGGCCCGCAAGGTGCCGGGCGGTTGGCAACTGGACGGCCTCAAAAGCTGGGTCACCTCCGGCGGGCAGGCCCAGGTCTATGTGGTGATGGCGCGGGGCGAAGCCGGCATTAGCAGCTTCATTGTGGAAAAGGACGCCCCCGGCCTCAGCTTTGGTAGCCCCGAGGACAAGATGGGCCTCCATGCCGCGCATACCTGCGAGGTGCGCCTCGAGGAGGTCTTTGTACCGGATGAAAACCTGCTGGGGCAGGAAGGCCGTGGGCTGGCACAGGCCCTGGCCGGGCTGGACGCCGGGCGCATTGGGATTGCCGCCCAGGCGGTGGGCATGGCCCGTGCTGCCTTTGAGATAGCCAGGCAGTACGCCGACGAGCGTACCCAGTTCGGCCAGAAGATTCGGGAGTTTCAGGGGGTTGGCTTCAAGCTAGCCGAGATGCACACCCGCATTGCCGCCGCGCGGGCGCTGGTTCTGGAAGCTGCAGCCAAGAAAGACCGGGGCGAAAAGTTTACCCTCGAGGCCTCCACCGCCAAGCTATTCGCTTCGGATGTGGCGGTCAGCGTGACCCGCGACGCTGTGCAGATTCTGGGCGGCTATGGCTACCACCGGGAGTACCGTGTAGAGCGCTACTACCGCGATGCCAAAATCACAGAAATTTACGAGGGTACCAGCGAGATTCAAAAGCTGGTCATTGCCAGGGAACTGTACCGATAGAGCGCTATTCACGAATTTGAAGCCATCCGGCTGTAAAAAAGCTTTATCCTGGACAGAACATTGGTAGCTTACTCAGAACGGTGACGCAAAAGGCACAATAATCCACTCAAAAGTGTCATTCCGAGCGCAGCGAGGAATCTGATGCGTTACCATCCCCAACAATCACGAGCCTTGCGCCGTACCAGATTCCTCGTCGGCTAACGCCTCCTCGGAATGACACGGGTATTCGTTGAAGGCATTCCCTCCGGCGACACCCCACACGCAGCCATTGACGCCCCTGATGTCATTCCTGCGTGCCGCTGGCGGGGTGTCGCCACCTTCTCCCGCAAGGAGAGAAGGAAAGGGGTTCATGTGGATTCGGTATAAACCATCCCGTTGCAGCTTTGGGGCTTTTGGCCGTAGGCTTTGAGCCGATGAACGTATTGATCATTCATGCTCACCCCAACCCCAATTCCTTCAATGCAGCCCTGCGCGACGTGGCTGTTCGCACCCTGAGCCGCTCGGGGCACAGCATTTTGCTCTCGGACCTCTACACCATGCGCTTCAACCCCGTGCTGAGTGCGCGGGAGCTACAGGGCGACCTGAGTGAAATCCAGCCGGAAATAGACAAAGTTCGCCGCGCCGATCTGTTGCTTTTTCAGTTTCCGGACTGGTGGTACGGGATGCCTGCCATCATGAAAGGCTGGATAGACCGGGTGTTTGCCTTTGGCTTTGCCTACGACGACGAGCATTCTTTTGAAAATGGTCTGCTGCGGGGCAAAAAGGCCATGCTGAGCCTGACCGTAGGGGCCCGCGAGGACTACTTCCAGCAAGCGCCCCAGCGCGACCTCATGCGGGTACTCGAGCCCATCCACTACGGCATTCTGGCCTACTGTGGCCTGGAAGTGCTGCCCCCCTTTATTGCCTACGGGCCGGGTGAAATGAGCGAGGCCGAGCGCAAAGCCACCCTCGAGGCCTTCCGGGAACACCTGCAAAAACTACCCGAACTCAAACCCCTTCACTTCAGCTAAACTTCAGCCTGGGCGTCTAGGCTCTGGTCATGCACCGACGCACCGTTCTCAAGGGGCTGGCCGCCTTGCTAAGCGGCGCCAGAGGATTCGCACAAACCGCACCCAATCCTGCCAACCCCGCCTTCCACAAGCTAGCCGCCACCTACTCCGCCCAGAACCGGGGCATTTCCCTCCTGGTGATGGTAGACGGCCAGATTGTGTTCGAGGATTACCCCGGGAGGGGCAGCCCCACCCGCGCCCACGAGCTGGCCAGCGGCACCAAGAGCTTTTGTGGGGTGATGGCCGTGGCAGCCGCGCAGGACGGGCT
>CAZIXH010000212.1:0-8071 GCA_964543055.1 uncultured bacterium | reverse complement strand
ATCCCCTGGCTGGGGGACTATATCGCCAATAGCCCCAGGCCCGTCCCAAAGGAGGCCCTTATTCCTGTGGAGGAGGGGGCCCTGGTGCTGGGCTGGCAGGTGGTGCACCTGCCGGGCCACACGCCGGGGCAGATTGGTTTGCTGCGAGACCGCACTTTAATCGCTGCGGACGCCCTGCGGGTAGGCCCCAGGGGCCCCTGGGTGCCGCCCGCCATGGTCAACCACGACACCCAGGAAGCCCGGCGCACGGTGGGGAAGATAGCCCGCCTCGAGGCCGACACCATCCTGGTAGGACATGGGCCGCCCACCACCATCGAGGCGGTGCGTGCGCTGGCGGCAAGGCTGGGCCTCTGAGTGCGCCCACGATAGAAATATCATGCTGCTCAACGAAAGTGCGAATTCTGGGGTTTGCAGCGGTGCGGCCTCGTGAATCACCCTTTCCCTACCCATTACGTTTCTATCGTGGAGATACTTAGCGCTGAATATCGCCCTTTTTCACCGGCAAACCTGCGGCCTGCCAGGCCGATATGCCCCCGGCCAGGTTGTAGACCTCAAAGCCCTTTTGGGCCAGAAACTCGGCGGCTTGTTGGCTGCGGCTGCCGCTTTCGCACTGGCAGATGATGGGCTTGTCTTTGGGCAGGCTTTCCCAGCGCCTGGCCAGCTCGGCCAGCGGCATCCCCTGGGAGCCGGGAATTTTGTTCATCTTGCGCTCGAGGGGGGTGCGCACATCTATCATCACCGCCCCGGCCTTGAGCTTTTCCTGGGCTTCCCTGGCAGCAATCCGGGGCACCCTGGGCCCCAGTCCCAGCAGATTTTTCAACCATCCCCACATATCTTTCAGTCTAGTGTTTTTTACCTCCATTCAAATGTTCACTTGCGCAATATATCCCCAGGGGGTATACTGCTATATACCGGTGGGGGTATGCTGCCCCGCCAAAGGAGAAAACCATGTTCTTAGACGAAAAGATTCAAGGCCAGGTGCGCGAGATGCTGGCTCCTATTCAGAACCCGGTGGAGTTGGTGGTGTTTACCACCTCGGGCATCGAGCTTCCCGGTCAGGAAGTGGGCCTTCAGGACGAGACCCTGGGCTTGCTGAAGGAAGTTGTCGCTTTGAACCCCAATCTCAGCCTGGAACAACGCTCTTTGCACTCCGACCCCGAAGCCCAGGCCCTGGGCCTGAGCTATGCGCCCACCATTCTGCTGCGCGAAAAGGGCTCCAATCGCAGCAACATCCGCTTTTTGGGGCTGCCTGCTGGCTACGAGTTCGGCACCCTTATGGAGGCTTTGTTGATGCTCGGCACCGGCGACAGCAAGCTGGGGGAGAAGTCGCAAGCCGACCTGCAAAAGGTGACCGCGCCCGTCCAGATGCAAGCCTTTGTGACCCCAACCTGCCCTTACTGCCCCCAGGCTGTGCTGGCCACCTTCAAAATGGCCTACCACAACCCTAACGTGATAGCCGAAGGCGTGGAGGCCAACGAGTTCCCCACCCTATCCCGTCGCTACAACATCTCTGGGGTGCCCGACACCATCATCAGTGGCAACACCCAGCAGCGCATCCTGGGTGGGCAGCCGGATCGGGTCTTTGTAGAGGCGGCCATCAAGGCCAGCGCCGGAGTGGTGGCATGAGGCTACTGGCCCTTTTACTCTTGGCCGTTCTTTCCTTTGGACTGGCCCAGCCCAAAATCGTCACGGTAGACGATTTGAAGGCGGCTTTGTCCAACCCCAAGGTGTTTGTGATTGACGTGCGTACCCCCCAGGAGTTCGCCCAGGGTCACGTCAAGGGGGCGGTCAACTGGCCGTTGCAAGAGATTGACCGCTGGTGGAACAGGGTGCCCAAAGACCGCGTGGTTTACATCCACTGCAACACGCAAAACCGCAGCGCAGTGGCGGTACAGTACCTGATGAACAAGGGCTACCAGAATCTCAATCTGGTGCAAGGGGGGATTCAGGCCTGGATGTCGCGCAGATACCCCACCACCCGATAAAACCAAGGATGCTGGATATGTCCACCGTTTCCCAACCCTCCCCGACGCCCACCTTCGACCCCAGTGACAAGACCCGGATTATCCACCGGTTGCGCCGCCTGGAGGGGCAGGTGCGCGGTCTGCAAAAAATGGTTGAGGAAGACCGCGAGTGCAAGGACATCCTAACGCTCCTGAGCGGAGTGCGAAGCGCTCTGGACTCGGTGGGCGAGGAAATCCTCGAGACCTACCTGGCCCATTGCCAGGCCGACCTCGAGCCCCCCGCCCCCGCGCAGTTGGTGGAGATGGTGCGGCTGTTGCGGAAGTAGGCTTTTGCCGCTTGCCAAGAGAGGGAACCCCGGTTCCCTCTCTTTTCTTTGGCTATCCCACAACGTGGCTAACCTGGCCCAGGCGCAACGCAGACAAGCGTGCCCTACCCCGGTGAGGCACGTATGGTTGTCCCTTCTTGTTTTCTTGGGCGGCCAGGTCTGTGACGCGCGATCAAGTGCGGGCAAGCCCTACAACTCCAGCAGGTCTTCCAGCCTGGGCATCGCCGGGACTGGGTAAATCCGGTCCCGACCCGCCTTTTTGGCTTCATAGAGGGCTTCGTCGGCTTGCTCGAGCCAGCGCTGCACGGTGCTCATGGAGGGCGGAATCTCGCCGCCGGCCAGTCCAGCCGAGATGCTCAGGTGCCAGCTAATGGGAGGAATGTACAGGGAGCGCACCTCGCTCTGGATGCGCTCGAGCACGTGGTAGGCATCCTCGAGGTCGGCCCCAAACAGCACCAAGCCAAACTCCTCGCCGCCCAAGCGCACGGCCAGGTCGTCGCTTCGGCTGGCCTTGTGTAGTAGTCCGGCCAGTTGTTTGAGCACCTCGTCGCCGACCGGGTGGCCGTAGGTGTCGTTGACGCGCTTGAAGCGGTCTATGTCCAGCAGGGCCAGGGTGATGGGCTTGCCCTGCTCGCCCGCCAGCCGGATTAGCCGCTGCATCTGCCGCTCGAACCCCCGCCGGTTCAGGAGGCCGGTGAGGGGGTCGGTGTAGGCTTTGCTGCGCCACTCGTTCAGGGTAAGCGAGAGCCGTAGCCGCTCGGTGAGCAGCGGGGCCAGGGCCTCCAGCCCCCGCTCGTCCTGGGGGGGGCCGGAAAAGTAGAGCCGGCCTTCGGTGGGGTGCTCGAGCATCAGCTCAAAGGTGCGCACATAAGGGCCGCTCTGGCCCACGCGGAAGGTTGAATCGGAGCGTACCTCCAGCCCCACCAGGTTGCCAAACAGGGGCTTGAGGCCGTCCAGCACACTTTGCAAGACCCCCTGCGGGGTGAGGTGCTGGGTGGCCTGGCTCTTGCTGGAGAGGGTCTCGAGCAGGTTGACCCACAGCTCGAGCTGCCGTTCTGAGCGAAGGATGCGCTGGTAAACTACCAGTCCCAACCCGGTAATTGCCGCAAAGGCCGCATAGGCCCAGCCTATCAGCACCCATTCCGAAAAACGGTTGGAGGCCTGCAGGTCCAGGCTGAGCAGCGCCAGACTGCTCAGAAAACCGGCTGCAATCAAGATCAGTATGGATTTACTGATGCGTTCCTGGTGGGTTTCCAGGTAAATGCCAGAGCCTAATAGAATCAGGCTCATGGCCCAGGCCAGATAGGTAAAGCCGCCGGGTTCACCGAGCCAGGCCAGGGCCAGACTGCCGCCCGCCTTGAAGAGCAGCCCCAGCCCCCAGGCCAGTCGGGCTTCGCCGACCTGTCCGCGCAGGGCCGCCTCGAGCAAGGGCAAGGCCAGCAGCAGGGGTAGCAGGTCGGCCAGCCAGAGGGCGCGGGCAAGCTCGAGGCCCGGCCCCTGAAGAAGGCCCAGCACCATGAAAGCCACGAATGGAAGCAAACCCAGGCTGTATTTGGGTGAATCCGCAGGATGCAGCTTTCGCAAGGTGGATGCCCAGGCCAGTACCCCCAGCAGCAGCAAACCATCCGAGGGCTGGAAGGTGACCGAGGGGGTGCCGACCGGCTCGAGCAGCATAGCCCCTATCTGCAAGCCTCCCAGCAAGACCCCCAGCGAGGCTCCCCGCCAGAGGGGCTCCTGCCGGGCCAGCCACCAGATCCAGAGTCCGGCAGCGGCAGCCAGCAGCATGAGTCCTATGGCGGGAAGGGCCTCGGTCATTCCTTTTAGAGTATTCATGACGCAATTAAGAAAGCGTGGAAAATGCACACCCAAACGTTACTTTTCTCCCTGCAAACCCGTTACTTTGGGCCGGGGGTCTTAATCTTTTGGGCCAAAAGGGTTTTGGGCTGGAATGGGCTAAATTCAGTGGGTGTTCAATGTCGCGCTGTACCAGCCCGAAATTCCTCAGAACACGGGCAACATCGCCCGCACCTGTGCCGCTACCGGGGCCCGGCTGCATCTGATTCGGCCTTTGGGTTTCCAGTGGAATAGCCCCAAGCTCAGGCGGGCCGGGCTGGACTACTGGCCTGCGCTGGACTATGTCTTGCACGATTCCTGGCAGGCTTTCCTGGAAGCCCTGCCGGAGAGCAGCCGGGTCTGGGCTTTTAGCAGCAAGGTTCCCAGGTTCTACACCGAGGTAGAGTACCAGCCCGACGATTACCTGCTCTTCGGGCCGGAGAGCCGGGGGTTGCCCGAAGAGGTGCTGGCGCACTTTCCCAGCGTAACCATCCCCATGCCCGGCCAGGGCGGGCGCTCCCTCAACCTGGCGGTGGCGGTGGGTATAGGGCTTTACGAGGCGCTGCGGCAGGTAGGTTTTGAGGCTGGGGTCTAGGCAGGGCTACCCGACTTCGGTCAGCACATCTGCATATTCCGTGCGCTCTTCGCAAATATCGAGCTATCCGGGACTGAGTACATAGTCGTATAGATACCTGTGCATTTTCACTGGAATCCAGGAAGTCATTGCGAGTGTCCGCAGGATGCGAAGCAATCCAGATCGTCCTACCCGGCCGGTGGTTTGGCAAGCCTCCTCTGGATTGCTTCGTCGGCCTTAGGCCTCCTCGCAAAGACGCCGGTTCGTTTGAGAGACTGGTTAGCCAGCCTTCTCATTCGGAGTGTATGATCACTGTTTCGGACTGTATGATCACTGTACGAACTAAGAATCCTTTGTCCTGGACAGAACAATAACCGCCCGAATGGGCGGCCACGTCTGTGAAGAGCGCTGTATTGTTTTGCAACCGGCCACAGGGAATCTGCTACCGGCCTTATGGGGGCTTTCGGCCTTCAGCCTTGGGCGTTTGGCTATCTGCGCTTACTTTGCCAGCCGGGTGAGTGCAGCCCGCAAAGCCTCGATAGCCTTCAAAAACTCGGGGATTTCCACGTGTTCGTTCGGGGTATGGTCGAGGGTGGAGTCGCCCGGCCCGTAGGCCACCATCGGCACTTTCCAGTGGGGAGCCACAATGTTCATGTCGGAGGTGCCGGTCTTGTATTTGAACACCGGCTCGCCCCCGGCCTGGCGGATGCCCAGGCGCAAAGCGCGGGTGAGCGGGGTGTCTTTGGGGCCCACATAGGGCACCTCGCGCCCGGAGAAGTCCAGGTCCAGGATGGGGGGCGCGTAGGCGGTCAGGTGGCGGATGGCCTCCTCGACCGAGAGTCGGGGCGGCAAGCGCAGGTCGAACTTCATCTCGGCCTGCTGGCGGTTGTCGGGGTGCTCGATTTTGAAGTCGCGCAGGTTGTACTGTACCTGGTTGAAAGGCCCCTGACCGGTGTTCATGGCCTCGGCCCAAGCCTTGATGCTGACAAAGTAGCTGATCAGCTCCTCGGCGGCGTTGGGTTCGTGGTGGGCGGAGTGGAAGTTGTCTTTCTCGCGCCGCACCCGCACCAGCAGGCGGCCCTTGTAGCCCAGGGTGATGCCCTGCCAGCTCGAGGGTTCCCCAATCACCACATAGTCGGGCTTGAGCTTGTCCACCACGTAGCGGGCCCCCTTGGAGCTGGGCACTTCCTCCTCGGTGGCCCCGACCACATGGACGGTGAGCTTCTGCAAGACCTCGGGCGAAAGCCCGGCGGCGGCCAGCACAAAGGTTACAAAAGGCCCTTTGGCGTCCACCGAGCCCCGGCCAAAGAGTTTGTCGCCCTCGAGCCGCACCGGCACCACCCCCGGCACGGTGTCTATGTGGCCTAGGAGCACTACCTGCACCGGCCCTGTGCCGATCTGGCCCCGGGCGTTGTCGGCCTCGTCTACCCAGGCTTTGGCATAGCCCAGCTTTTTCATACCTTCGGCCAGGTACTGGGCCACCGTGCGTTCCTGCCCCGAGATCGAGGGGATCTCGAGGGCGCCTCTCAGAAAATCAGCGGGGTCTAGACTCATACCAAAATGGCCCCCGGCAGGTGCGGGGCCGCATTCCGACAGAATATCATTTTGTGGGATGGCGTTCGCATACCCCTTGACTTTTCCCAGAATTCCTTAGAATAAGGCTCAGTTTGGCGGCTTTACTTTGTCCAAAAACCTCAAGCCAACTAACGGAGGAAAACCATGCCCCACGTAATTGTTGAACCCTGCATCGGCACCAAGGACAAGTCCTGTGTCGAAGTCTGCCCGGTAGAGTGCATCTACGACGGTGGAGACCAGTTCTACATCCACCCCGACGAATGCATTGACTGTGGCGCTTGTGTACCGGCCTGCCCGGTCTCGGCCATCTACCCTGAAGAAGATGTGCCCGAGCAGTGGCACGACTACATCGCCAAAAACCGCAAACTCTCGGGCCTCGAGTAAGCCCCTCTCTTCTCAAAAGGCTGCCCTAGGGCGGCCTTTTTTGTTTGTGATGCCGATGACCTCGAGGCGGTCCAGAGCGTATCTGCCCACTCCTTCAACGGGCCGCCTTCATGAAAGCTCATGGCGAGGGGGGTCTGTGGGTGGCTTGGCCTCGAGCCCCCCCAACCCCACAGCCCGCTTTTTATCGCGCCGGATGCGCCACCCCAGGTAGTACACCGCCACCACCCGCAGGAGCATCGAGACCAGGATGGGCAGGTGGTAAGGGCTGGGAAAGAGCTTCATCTGCGCGTGCAGGCTGCCCAGCACGCCCCCCAGGAGCGAGCCCAGGATGCCCCCCACCGCGAAGGCCATCCAGTACCAGGCCAGGTAGAGGTTGCGTTTTTCAGGAGCGGCGCTTTGCAGCGCTACGTTGGTGAGGGCCGTGCCGATGCCGCCCCAGGCCACCGCATCGAAGGCGGCAGCCGCCCAGATGGTCTCGAGCCGCCCCGGCCCCCCCAGCAGCCAGAGCGGGGGCAGCACCAGTGCGGCCACACTGCTGCTCAAGAGCAGCACCTGCCAGTGCCCAATCCGGTCGGCCAGACGGCCCCACAAGGGGCTCAGCACCAGCCCGCAGGTGGCGGCAATCACCGTCCAGAGACCCACCTGGGTAAAGGTCATGCGGACATACTCGAGAAAAAGCGGAAACACAAACGGCCCGCCCACGCTCACCGCCCCTAAAAACAGCACCACAAAGCCCAGAAACCCCCGGAAGCGCCGGTCGGAGAGGGGCTGGATAAACTCGGCAAAGCGAGGAGGGGTGCTTGCCGAGGGGGGTTCAAACTGCCGCCGCAAAATGAAGGTGGCGCTCACCCCCGCGACCACCGCGATGCCCAGCACCAGTAAAAACCCCCAGGGCTTGCCCAGCGCATCAATCAGGCTGCCCGCTGCCAGGTTGCCCAGGGTGCCTACCAGGCCCAGAATGCCGTTGCGCAGGCCAAAATAGCGCCCCCGCTGTTTTTCCGGCACCAGATCGGCCATCCAGCTCGTCCACAGTACGTTTACAGGGGCGATAATGAGCTGCGATAGCGCTGCAATCAACAGCAAACCGGGGATGCGCCAGGGTTCGCTCAGCAAGGGCAACAACAGGGTTAGCACAAAAAAACCGCGCCCCAGGGCAGACAAAGTGGCGCTCAGACGCTTGCGACTTCCCCGAAAAAACAGGGCCAGCGGTGCTGCCATCTGCCCCACCATGGGCAAAGCGCCCAGGATAGCCAGCGCCACCGGCGGTGCGCCCAGCCACAGCGCATAGCCGGTCATGACCACGCCGGTGCTCCAGTTAATGAACAGGATGGCCAGCATGCCCTCCCAGATAGCCAGGTTTTGCGAACGTTGGGGCTCGCCTGCGGGCAGCGTCACGAAAGCCCATTATTGACCGG
>CAZIXH010000211.1:0-4340 GCA_964543055.1 uncultured bacterium | reverse complement strand
ACGTTACCCACCCCCGGCCAGGCGAAGTGGTAGCCCACCACCATAATGCGGTCTGCAGCAGCAGCCTGCCACAGCCGGGCCCGGGTGGCCACGGCCTGCTGGGGGTTGGCATCAAAGCCCAGGTAGTGGTCGGGGAAGCGGAAGGAGAGGATGTGATGCCCCCCAGCGTCGCCCAGGTGCCAAAGGGTCTGGTTGCCCGAGCTAATCTGCACGGCCAGGTGACCCACGGTGTGACCTGGGGTATCCACGGCGGTCAGGCCAGGGGCAATCTGGGCCCCTGGGCGAACCAGGGTAAAGCGCTCACGCAGGGCCACCAGGTTGGCCGGGGGGGTAGCCTGGGAAAGCCAGAACTGCATCTCGGCCTCGCCAATCACGTGCCGGGCATTGGCAAAGGTGGGCTGGCCATTGGTCACCAGGCCGCCGATATGGTCACCGTGGCCGTGGGTGATGAAGACGGTGTTGATGTAGGCGGGTCGGATGCCTGCAGTGGCCATGTTGGCCAGCAGCTGGACGGCCTGGCCGCGCCCAGTGTCAATGAGGATTGTGGCCTGGCCGGTTTCCACTCCTATGGGGTTGAGGTGCTTGCGTGAGCGGGTGGGTACGCTGAGGTTTTACCGAAGGGCAGCACCGATCGCGGCCGGCTTTCCGGGGGGGGCGCCCCAGTTGTGGAGGGCATTGCCGGGGGGGGTCTGACACTCGCTCAGTACCGTGAGGGTATCGTCCCCCAGCTTGAAGCGATAGACGCCAGCCCCGTTGGTAGCGGGGGCAGCTTGGGCCATAGCAGGTAGTGTACCGGCTGCAGCGACTGCACCTGTGGCACCCATCAGCTTGAGGGCTTCTCGACGAGACACTTTACCCATAACAACCTCCTTATGATTTTCTCACTTTACTTGACGAAATAAAGTACAAGGAAAACCGTAGTGCAGACAGGCCAGCCAAACATGGTTGCACTTCACATTCCCACTGAACGGTTGGGAGCGTTGGGGTCGAGGGGTGTGAATTCAGCCCAGTTTCAGGGGCCATTTCTGTCGGTTCTGGGAATGTCCAGAGCTGTACCCACCGCACAGGGAGGGGGCTCGAGGGCTTTCGTACCGGTATGGGTATGAATGTCTATACATTCTCGCAGGAATCCTGAAAGTCTTAAGTCCTTTGTCAATCCAGTTCATTCTACCCATTCGGCAGTGGGGTATCCCTGCAACCTGTGTATTCAGCCAGCCAGGGGCCGGTATCGAGCAGCACAACATACTCTTCTGCCCAGGGTCGTTATTCGGAGCGGGCGGCACTCCGTCGGGCTGCCCCCGCCTGTATGTGGGCGATGCGGAGGGGCTCTGGCAGGCGGGTTTTCCCCTTCAACAAACGCACCAGGGCCAGGCTTTCTTCCATCCCGACCCGGTGCCCCGGCGAGATAAAGAGCGGCTGCACCTCCGTGCGACTGCGGTAAACCCAGCCGATCTGCACACTGCCATTCATCAGCCGTACTGCTGAACCGGCTTCCGGGGGTAGGTCGCCCTCCGGTTTGCCAAACAGCAGGGTCTTGGCCACCCCAATGGCCGGCAGATCCAGGTGCACCCCCAGGTGGGCCACAATCCCCAACCCCCTGGGGTGGGCTATCCCCTGCCCGTCCACCAGCAGCACTTCGGGCGGACGGGATAGCCCGGCCAGTGCAGCCAGATAGAGCGGGGCTTCACGAAAGGACAAAAAACCGGGCACGTAGGGAAATAGCAGGGCCTCGTCCATTTGCGCTGTAGCGACCTCGAGCACCTCCCCCTTCTCTTTGTCCCATAACACCGCCACCGCCACCGAGGGGCCTTTTTGCCTGGAGAAGCGGGTCGGGTGAGAGGCATCCAGGGCGGCAATGTAGCGAGCAGCTTTGGGGTTCCCCCGGACGATCACGGCTCCCGCCAACGACTTTTGCATCGCGGCGGCTTCGCGCAGGTCTTTGGGCTGGGGAAAGGGGGCAGGCATGAGCAGTCTGTGGTACTCCCAGTAAACACCACTAGAACCCAGGCGTATTCTCGACAAATCGCAAAGCTCAATCGCCGGATATGCTACAATCGGCCCTTGGTGTAGGTTTGCTGACACTTAACCCTGGTCTTACCAAGTCGGGGTACAAAGAGTTTAGTGGGGCAATGCTTCCGGAAAAAAAGGCCGGGCTACGCCCGACCCAGGGAAGTTGGCGCACCCGACAGGACTCGAACCTGTGGCCTTTCGCTCCGGAGGCGAACGCTCTATCCACTGAGCTACGGGTGCATAAGCACAGAGAAGGGTAGCACCGCACAGAGGAGGCAGTCAAGTGTTTGGAATCAACAGAAGGGTCGTTGCCATTATCTTTGGGGTTCTAGCCCTGGCCTTTGTGGCGGGTTCGGTTCTGCTGTTTACGCCCCAGGGCCAGCGCAGTACCCAGGGCAAGACCGAATTCACCGTGAATGGCCGTCCGGTCTACGAGCTAGACCTGGCCCGGGCCCAGCAGAATGACCCCATCTTGAGCACCAATCCCCAGGGGCTTCTGAAGAATCTTGCCGATGTCAACTTTGGTGAGCGCTTTGTCATCACCAACGCGCTTCTACAAGATACGGCCCGCATTGGGGTTTCCAGCGGGGAGCTCAAAAAGGAACTCGATACCATCAAAGAACGTTTCGGCCTGCAAAAGAAGGAAGACTATGACCGCTTCCTGACCCAGGTGGGCTATACCGATTCGCAGCTGCGTGATGAATTGCGCGATCAGATTCGCATTAATAAGCGCATCGAGGACATCCAGAAAAAAGCTGAACCCACCGATGCCGAAATGCAGCTTTATTTCGAGCTCAACCGCGACCAGTACAAAAACGAAGAGCGCGTACAGGCCCGCCAGATTGTGCTCGACGACAAGGCCACTGCCGACAAAATCTATGCCGAGGTTAGCGCTTCCGGCGCCGATTTTGCCGCGATTGCCAAGGCCAACTCCAAGCTCAACGCCGACCAGGGCGGTGCCCTGGGCGCCGAGGCTGGCAAGAGCGAACCCGGCCCGGTCACCCGGGTGGTCTTCCCCAACGCCGTGGCCGATGCCGTGTTCAAGTTGCGCGATGGCCAGATCAGCAAGCCCATCGAGGCTGGAGGCCGCTTTTACATCGTGAAGGTGGAGAAGTACCTGCCCGCAGGCGACGTGAAGTTTGAAGAAGTCAAGGATCGGGTCAAGGAAGATGCCAAGCGCATCAAGGGTCAGGGTGCACTGGAAACCTACATCGAGGAGTTGCGGGCCAAGGCCAACGTGAAGTTTGCCGAAGGGGCTACCTTCAAGTTCGAGAACCCGGTAGTGGCCAAGGTGGGCGAGGCCGAAATCAGACTGGCCGAAGTGACCCAGTCGGTCTTTGCCAACCAGCAGGTGCCCCAATTGCTGCAACAGGGCCTGGGGGATCTGGCCATACAGTTCTTCATGCCCCAGACGCTCGAGCAGATCATCAACCGCGAGGTCATCTACCAGGCCGCCAAAGGGCTGGGTCAACCCTTCTTTGGCTCCAAGGCCGACATTGCCAACCAGGCCCAGCTCTGGCAAACCCGCAATGTTGCTGTCTCGGATGCCGACGTGCGCAAGTTCTACGACTCCAACCTGCCCAACTTCACCATCCCGGCTTCGGCCAAGGTACAGGCGGTGAACTTTAAGAAGGAAGACAAAGCCAAGGCCGATGCCTTCCGGGCCGCAGCCTTGCGTGGGGGCAAGCTGGAAGACCTAGCCAAGGCCAATGGGGGCACGGTGCAGGACTTCGGCGTGGTCAACCCTGGTACCATGCCGCCCGTGCCCAACCGGCTGGTCTTCCTGACCCGTGGCAGCTTTCCCAAAGGCCCACTGGGTGAGGTGAGTGAAGTGGTGAAGCTCGAGGATGGCAGCTACCAGGTACTGATCGTGAATGACCGCAAGGCCGAGGTGTTGCGGACTTTCGAGGAGGTCAAGGAGGAAGCCCGTAAGCAGGTGCTGGCCACCCGTCGGGCTGAAGCCGCTCAGAAATGGGTCGAGGAGGTACGCAAGGCCGCCAAAGTGGAAAACAACCTGCAAAAGGTGCTGACCTCGCTCACCCCCAAGGAAGAACCCAAACAAGAAGCGCCCAAGACCAACGGTGAACAGCCGGGCAGCAACACCCCCAGCAACCCCTCCACCCCGACCAACCCGCCGGCCAATCGCTAATTCTGCCTGATTCACGGCCCTCCCCAGCCCAGGGGAGGGTTTTTCTAATACCAACTCTGCGCGTGAGCGGCGCTAAACGCGCCCCTCTCTTGCCGCGCCAGGGGGCGCGTACGAGGGACTTGTATATCGCTTTTGGGTCACTTGTGAGCAGATTTGGTATAAGGACCCCAGCAATAGGGAA
>CAZIXH010000210.1:0-2616 GCA_964543055.1 uncultured bacterium | reverse complement strand
CTCTCGATACCACCGGCCAGCGCCAGGTAGCCGCGGGCCCCTTCCCCGGTGGGCCGGAAGCGCAGCCCATCCCCTTTTCGCAGGGCGAAGCTCTGGGCCCCCATCACCGGCTCGTCGTTAACCAGCGGCAGCATCCCGTAGCCCGCAAAGGCCACCACCACCGGCTCGAGGGCGCTCAGCACCGGGCCACGCAGGGTGAGCTCGAGCAATGGCGCCTGCGCCGGGTTCCCCACCAGCCGGTTGGCAAGCCCCGCCGAACGTGCATCCAGGGCCCCCGAGGCCGCCAACCCAAAGCGCCCTGCCATCCACCGCCCGCCGTCCATCACCAGGTCGAGCAGGCCCGGCTCCTCCACCCGCAAAACCGGGTGCAGCGGTTCGCCGGGCAACAGGGGCCGCACGGGGGGTACTTCGGGGGTCGGGCCCTGGGCAGGCACGAACCGCACCTGGTCGCCCGCCTCCAGCAGAAACACCCGTTCCCGCTGGGGGTTGTAAACCTGGGTCAGCGCAGTGCCAATCAAATGCCAGCCCCCCGGCGAGGGTAGCGGATAAACCCCGGTCTGGTTACCGGCAATGGCCACCGCATGGGCGGGCACCAGCGGGCGCGGGGTGCTGCGGCGGGGCAAGCGCAGCGGCTCTGCTAGCGGCCCCAGAAAGGGAAACCCCGGCGTGAAGCCGGTAGCAAACACCTGGTAAAGCGGGGTGCTGTGCAGACGCACCACCTCTTCTACCGAGAGGCCGGTCTCCTGCGCTACCCAGGGCAGGTCAGGCCCATCGTAACGTACGGGAATCTCGACCTGTCTGCCTGGCTGGGGGCCTGGTAGCTCTTTCAGGTGTTGCTGCACCCAACGCTCTACCTGTGCCCTGGAGACCCGCTCGACGTCGTACTCGAGGTACAGGTTCACGTAGCCCGGCACCAGGTCGGTCACCCCTGGCAGCAGGTCGGCCAGCAAGGCCTGGACCAGGCCCCGCAGTTTGGCGTTTGCCTCGAGGTCGAGCCGTTCGGAGAAGGCTAAATAAAAACCGGTCAGGGTCATGGAGTGCGCCGCAGGCAGGTAACCGTATGAATAACTCAGTAGGTCTGGATGGTGATGCCCTCGGCCTGCAGGGCCTCCCGAATCGCCCGGGCAATCTCCACCGCGCTGGGGTTATCCCCGTGGATGCACAGGGTCTGGGTGCGTACTGGCACCATCCCCCCGTCCACCGCTTCCACCTCGCCCCGCACCACCATCTGCACCGCCCGCCGTGCCGCCTCGGCTGGGCTATGAATCCAGGCCCCCGCCGTACCTCGAGGTGCCAGCCGTCCGTCCCGGCTGTAGCCCCGCTCGGGGAAAGCCTCCGCAATGGTGCGCAGCCCGAGCTTCTGCGCCTCGACCTCGAGGGGCGTATTGGGCAACACCACCAGCGGAATGGCCGGGTCAAAGTCCCTGGCGGCCTGGGCAATGGCCCTGGCGGTCTCGGGGTCTTTGGTAGCCCGGTTGTAGAGGGCCCCGTGGGCCTTGATGTGGTGCAGGGGCGCCTGGGCCACCTTCAAGAACGCACTCAGGGCCCCCACCTGGTAGAGCACATCGGCGTATACCTCGTCGGGGGTGGCGGCCATCTCCCGCCGCCCAAACCCCACCAGGTCGGGAAAACCAGGGTGCGCCCCTACAGCCACCCCGGTCTGTTGGGCAAGCTTCAGGGTGTGCCGGATGGTCAAGGGGTCGCCCGCATGAAACCCACAGGCCACGTTCACCGAGCTAATCAGGGGGAACAGTTCCTCGTCTTGCCCCAGCTTCCAGTTGCCAAACGATTCGCCAGCGTCGGCGTTCAGGTCTATGGTCATCAGCTATAGATTGCAGGCCCGCGGGCGCTTATTGCAACCCTCGAGGCCGACACCAGGATGAGCTACAAGCCTTCTCCAGACTTCACAGACCTAAAATCAGAGCAAACATCAACGGCGCCACAATCGAGGCATCCGACTCGATGATGAACTTGGGCGTGTCAACCGCCAGCTTGCCCCAGGTAATTTTCTCGTTGGGTACGGCCCCCGAGTACGAACCATAGCTGGTGGTGGAGTCGGAGATCTGGCAGAAGTAGCCCCACACCGGAATGTCGGGGCGCTGCATGTCCTGGTGCAGCATGGGCACCACGCAAATGGGGAAGTCGCCCGCAATGCCCCCGCCAATCTGAAAGAAGCCAATCGAGTGCTTTGCACTGGTTTCCACGTACCAGTTGGCCAGTTCCATCATGTACTCGATGCCGGTTCGCACCGTGTGCACGTTCTTGATTTCCCCATTCAGACAGTGCCCGGCGTACATGTTGCCGGTGGTGGAGTCTTCCCAGCCCGGTACATAGATGGGCAGGTTCTTCTCGGCAGCGGCCACCATCCAGCTATCCCTGGGGTCAATCTGGTAGTAGCGCTCGAGCTTACCCGAGCGAATAATGCGGTACAGAAACTCGTGCGGAAAGTAGCGCTCCCCTGCCCGGTCTGCCGCCTCCCACTCTTCTAAAAGCGCATTTTCCAGACGCCGCATGGCCTCCATCTCAGGAATGCAGGTATCGGTCACGCGGTTCATGTGCTTTTCCAGCAGGCGCTGCTCGTCCTGGGCGGTCAGTTCGCGCCAGTTGGGAATGCGC
>CAZIXH010000209.1:0-6681 GCA_964543055.1 uncultured bacterium | reverse complement strand
GAGATAGACAGCCGCCCCGAGCGCATGAACGCCAAAATCCGCGATGCCGAACTCCAGAAAATCCCGCTGATTCTGGTGCTGGGTGACAAGGAAGCCGACGCAGGCACGGTAAACCTGCGCGAGCGGCATGTGAAGGAGCAGCGCACGTTAGGCATTGCGGAGCTGATTGCCGAGATGAAGGGGCGGGTGGAGGCGAGGAGGTAGTTTGGTGCACATTACCCCACACTGTTCTTATAATCAGTGCAATGTCACTGACAAAACTATTACAAGAAATCCGGGAGAACCTTATTCAATGGCAGCAAAGTGGATTGAATGAGGCACAAACTATTCAAGCGATAATTCTTCCTGTCCTAAGTGTACTTGGGTGGGATACAAGAAACCCATTTGAGGTATATCCACAAAAAAACAGTGGGAGCGGAGCAGGAGGATTTGTACCCGACTTTACATTGATATTAGCTAAGGGGCTGTACTAGATAACAAGTAATCTAGAAACAGCTTTATGAAGACCAGAAGGACGAAACTGAGCGTTAGGAAAGCTGGTAGATTGGTGGAGTATTTCATAGCCGAGACCACCGCCAGAACCGCCGCCGACCTGGTGGGGGTCAATAAGGCCACGGCAGCCCTGTTCTACCGCAAGATTCGTAGGGTGATCAGTACTCGGGTCAAAGCAGAGGTGTTTGCAGGGGAGGTGGAGGTAGACGAGTCGTATTTTGGGGGGGTGAGGAAAGGTAAGCGCGGGAGGGGTGCAGGAGGCAAAGTCCCTGTGTTCGGAATCCTCAAGCGCTCGGGCAAGGTCTACACGGTTCCCTTGGACAACCTCAAGGCGGACACCCTGATCCCCATCATCCGGGAGAAGGTGGTGCCGGATTCGATTGTTTACAGTGATGGATTCAAGAGCTACGACGTGCTCGATGTGAGTGAGTTCAAGCATGAACGCGTTGACCATAACAAGGAACTGGTAGACCGACAGGATAAAGGCAGGCACATCAATGGGATTGAGAACTTCTGGAACCAGGCTAAGCGTGTTCTACGCAAATACAACGGCATCCCCAGGCAGCACTTCCACCTCTTCATCAAGGAGTGCGAGTTCCGTTTCAACTATGGCTCACCGCGTCAACAACTCAAAACACTGAAACGCTGGCTCAGAGAGGAGGGGGTATTCTAGGCTTATCTAGTACAGCCCCAAGGAAAATAGACGCAAAGCCGGTTTGGGTGTAAAACTATGCAAGCCGGACTGCTAAAAGGTGCAATCCCAAAACGTTTTGCAGGAGGTTATGGATGAGCAAAGAAATGCCGGAGGCCCAGGCTCAGCAACTGGTGGAAGAGACCGAACTGGGGGGGCGCAAACCCACCAACTGGTCACGCTGGTTGATTCTTGGCCTGGCAGTGGGATGGAGTGTGTTCCAGGTCTGGGCTACCTGGGTTGGTTCGCTGGATGCCCTTTTTTTCCGGGCCACCCACCTGGCGTTTGCTTTTGCTCTGGTATTTCTGGTGTACCCCTTTAATCGAAAGAGCCGTCGTGACCGGATTCCCCTCTTTGACTGGATTTTGGGCATTACCGCTACCCTCTCGGCGGCGTATGTGATGTGGCAGTACAAGGACATGATTGAAGTACGCGGCGGTCTGGCCAACCAGACCGACCTGATTGTAGGAAGCCTTACTATTCTGATGCTGTTGCTGGCCGGGTGGCGCTCACTGGGGCCGGCCATGCCCATTATTTCTATCGTGTTCATGCTCTTCGCCCTGATCGGGCCTCAGGGTTTGTTTCAGGGACAGTTGCCAGGTGCTTTGGGCCAGTTGCACGCGGGGGTGCAGTGGCGTTCGCTGGTGAGCCAGTTGTTTATGAACGCTTCGGATAGCATCTGGGGTACCCCCATCGGGGTTGCGGCGCGTACGGTATTTGTGTTCGTACTCTTTGGGGCTATCCTCGAGCGGGCCGGGGCCGGGAAGTGGTTTACCGATCTGGCTTTTAGCGTGCTGGGCGGGGTGCGCGGCGGGCCTGCCAAGGCTTCGATTGTTTCCTCGGCGCTGACGGGAGTCGTGTCGGGTTCCTCGATTTCCAACGTGGTGACCAGCGGTACCTTTACCATCCCGGCCATGCGGCGGGCGGGTTACACCGCCGAGAAGGCGGGGGCGGTTGAGGTGGCAGCCAGTTCCAACGGGCAGCTCATGCCCCCGGTGATGGGGGCGGCGGCTTTCATCATGGCCGATTTCCTGGGGGTGCCCTACTCAGCGCTGGTGGTCATGGCGATTGTGCCTGCCCTGCTGGCTTATACAACGCTATTTATTTTGGTGGACCTGGAAGCGGTCAAGCTGGGTCTGAAAGGCTTGCCCAAGGCCGAACTGCCCAGGTTCTGGCCCACCCTGCGGGCTGGCTTGCACTATGTGTTTCCCCTGGGCTATTTGCTCTATGCACTGCTGATAATCGAGCTCTCGCCCGAGCGGGCTGCGCTCAACACCATTTTCTTGATGATTGGGGTGGCCCTGCTGCAAGAACTCTACCGCGCCCAGCGCTCGGGCCAGGGCTTCATGAGCGGGCTTCGTTCCTTTGCCCAGATCCTGATCGAGGGTTTTGCCAACGGGGCCCGCAACATGGTCGGCATTGCCATTGCCACCGGCCTGGCCGGCATCATCATTGCGGTGGTACTCATCACCAACATCGGGTTCGGCCTCACCGACCTGCTGCAAACCATCTCGGGGGGGAATCTGCTGGCGGCCTTGTTCCTGGCCCAGCTCATCAGCCTGGTGCTGGGCATGGGCCTGCCCACCACCGCCAATTACGTGGTGATGGCCAGCCTGGTAGTTCCGGTGGTCACCAAAATTGCAGAGCAAAGTGGCATAGACTATGGCTCGCTGACCTTCTCGGGTATTGAGGTACCCATCCTTAAAATTGTGGCCCACATGTTCGCCTTCTACTTTGGCATCATGGCCGACTCCACCCCGCCGGTGGCGCTGGCAGCCTATGCCGCCTCGGCGATTGCCAAGGGCGACCCCTTCAAGACAGGGGTTCAGGGCTTTATTTACGAGTTGCGAACGGCTCTGCTGGCCTACATGGTCTTCTTCAACCCTGGCTTGCTGATGATTGGGGTGGAGAGCGTGCTCGAGGGCGGTCGCATTATCGTAACAGCACTCCTTGGGCTTACGGCTTTTTCGGCAGCGACGCTGGGGTATTTGTTGGGAAATGCCAACTGGTTGCAGCGCCTGCTGTATCTGGCCGCCGCGTTCATGCTGATGCCCAACAACCCCAGTACCGAAATCATCGGGTTGGTGGTGCTGGGGGCGACTCTGGTTTGGCAGTGGTTAGCACGCCGTATGGCAGCCTGAGGAAAAGGTTTCCAGGGAACAGCCCTGCTAATGTGCAGGTGTTGTGCAGCTAGAAAATGGGCCACTTTCCATCGGATGCATTCAGAACCGTCGCCCATGAAGCTTTACCTGGCTGAGCTGATAGATCCGAACTCACCCCCGGCCTTGCGGCGAAGGGGCTTATTGCGGCTCAGCGGGCTGACCCTGGCGCTTCAGCTTTTGCACCTGACCGTCGCCTGGCTGGCAATCCCACCCCTGTGGGATCTGCCCCCCTGGGTAGCCTGGGCGGTAAGTGGTTTTTTTGGTGCGGTACTGCTGGTTATAGGGGTAGTCGTAGTCCGACCCTCTGCTAAACGACCCCACCTCGAGCCGGTGCGACAAATTTTTGGGGCGGCGTTCTGGCTGGGGGTAGCCTGCCTCGCCGCAATTTTTGCGGTGCGGCTGGCCTTTGGGTTAGGGGTGATGCTGTTTTTGGCTCTTGGGCTGGTGGGTTACGGGATTGCTTTTGGACGTTTGTGGTTTGGGTTGAGCAAAGCGTGACCACCAGGGTTTGCTGCTAGAGGTGGGCCTTGCCAGCAATTGCTCAATTCGGGGAAGGGCCTCCTCGGCCCGCTTGCGGCCTAGCTGGTAAGCCAGGTCGGCCTTGGTGTAGTCGAAGGTTTCGATGGGAGGGTCGGCAGCCAGCGAGATGACCACATCGGCCTGGGACAGTGCCATGCTCAAAAGGCGGCGGCGCGAGGCCTCGCCGGCCTGTAGAGCGGCCTCCAGCGCGCTTTTGGGCTCGCTGGGCACGACCCGGTTGGAAACATCCACCGCTACGATGGGCCCGGCCTGCAAGGCTTTGGCTGCCGTGACCGGCACTTTTTCGGCCACATCGCCATCTACCAGAAGCCGTCCGTGCCACTCTACAGGTGGGAAAATGCTGGGTACTGCACTGCTCGCCGCCAGGGCTTCAGACACCGGCCCGGCCCGAAGCATGACCAGCTCGCCGGTGTTGAAATCGCATGCCTGGATGACCAGTGGAATGGGACTCTCTTCAATGCGGCGCTCGCCAAACAGGGTGCGATACCCCTGGCGAATTTTGCTTCCCTCGGCCAGGTAGGGCCGCCGTACAAAATCCACCAGCCGGGTAACCTGGTAGAGGGCGCCGGTTTTTTGCAGACGCTCGAGTTCGGGGTCCTTGAGCCACTCGCTCAGGTCGTTATGGTGCACGGTGATGCCAAAAGCATAGGTGGCGGCTGCCAGCGCACCCGCTGAACTACCTGCCAGACCGGCGATGGGAATTCTGGCCTCGGTCAGTACATCCAGCACCGCCGTGTGTGCGCTGCCGCGAACCCCGCCGCCTCCCAGTGCCAGCACAATACCTTCCATACAGCTCATGGTAACAGAAAAATTAGACTGAGTGCAGTGATTTTGATTAAGTTCAGCTAATCGGTGCCCAAACCACACCAAGTGTGGATAGGTGGCTTGGCCCAAGGCGTTTGCTGGTTAGGCGAAGGCACTCAGAATCTTCGTCTAGCCTGAGCTGGTCTAGCCTGAGCTGGTATGAAGCACGTGGGGGGAAGGCGACGTGAATCTGGCCTGAAGTATCAGAAAATTGTCATGTCGGGCTACGCGGCATAGGGGTAGCATGAAGGATATGGTTCCAGAGCTATCCAAAGTGCCCGGCATTTTGGGAGAGATATCCAGGCGGCGCTATAGCGAGGTGGCGGCCCTCGAGGGCCTCGAGTGGACTGTGCCTGCGGTGACCCCGCCTTCGTTTAGCCAGGCTTTGCGCTTGCCAGGCTTGTCGCTGATTGCCGAAGTGAAACGCAAGAGCCCCTCACAAGGAGAGATAGCGGTGGCCCTCGAGGCCGCTCAGGTGGCCCGCGCCTATGCGGCAGGCGGTGCCAGGGCCATCAGTGTACTCACCGAACCGCACTATTTTGCCGGCTCGGATCAGGATTTGCTCGAGGTGCGGCAGGCAGTAGACTTGCCCATTCTGCGCAAGGACTTCACCGTACACCCCGTGCAAATTGCCCAGTCGCGGGCGCTTGGCGCTTCGGCGGTACTGCTCATCGTGGCGGTGCTGGGTTCCCTGACGGAGGCGTATCTGAAGCTTGCCCATGAGCACGGTCTGGACGCGCTGGTCGAGGTGCACGACGAGGCCGAGCTCGAGGTCGCGCTGGTGGCGGGAGCCCCGATTATTGGGGTCAACAACCGCAACCTGGCTGACCTGAGCATTGACCGTTCCACAGCGCCACGGCTGGGCCAGATGGCCCGACGGGCAGGGTTTAGCGGCTTGCTGGTAGCCGAGTCGGGCTACAGCGAACCGGCTCAACTGGTCGAGCTCGAGGGCCTTTTCGATGCGGTATTGATTGGCACCAGCCTGGCCCGCAGCGCCAACTGGCAGATGGCAGCAACACAGATGACCCGTATGTAGCCGCTCATGAGGTCTAGACTGGACATGTAGAGCGTGCTTTTCTCGTTACCGATTCCCTTTGCCCTGCCCGGCCCGGTGAAGAGCACCTCAAATTGAGGCAACATGCGATTCGTGGTTCGAACCGAAGCGAGGATAAAGGGAGGAATGGATGGCCCTCTATCTTAGCTTGCTGGGCCCGCCCCAGCTCTGGCTGGAAGGTAAGCCGGTCTCCAGCCTGCCCCGCAAAGCGGTGGCGATGGCGGCCTACCTGGCAGTGTCGGGCCAGGCCGTCGAGCGTGCGCGTCTGGCCGATCTGCTGTGGGAAGGGGAGGAAGAGGCGGTGCGGCGGAACCTGCGCCAGGAGCTTTTTCGCCTGAAAAATACCGCCTGGGAACGGGTATTTGAACAAAGCCCTCAGCATATAGGGCTGGGGCCGGTAGAGACCGACCTCGAGGCTTTTCTGACACAGATGGCGAGGGGGGCCTGGTCGGAGGCGCTGGCTTTGTGGCGGGGGGGATTTCTGGCCGGACTCGACCCCAAGGCTTCGGAGGTCTACTGGGACTGGCTGATTCCCGAGCGCGAGCGGTGGGAGCGCCTCTACCGGGAAGCCATGCTGGGTCTGGCGCGTAGCCAGGAAGCAGCAGGCCAGTTTGCCGAAGCCCTCAAGGTCTACCAGAAGTTGCTCGCCGAAGACCCTCTCCAGGAAACCGAACAACAGGCTGTGATGCGTCTCTTCCTGCAAATGGGCGATCGTTCGGCGGCGCTACGGCAGTACGAGCAGTACCGGGTATTGCTGCGGGATCAACTGGGTCTGGAACCCAGCCCGCAGACACAGGCTTTTGGGGCGCAATTGCGGGAAGGGCAGCCCCTGCCTCCACAGCAGCCGGGGGTGGCCCAGTTGTTGAGCGAGCCCCCCCTGGTAGGCCGCGGTGAGGACTGGGCCTGGTTCGAGGCCCACTGGGGGCGGGGCTTACTGC
>CAZIXH010000208.1:0-4263 GCA_964543055.1 uncultured bacterium | reverse complement strand
GTCCAGGACAAAGATTTCTTGAAGTCGGATGGCTCAAAAGATGTGAAGAACGCCGAACGAGCCAGCGCTCAGGCCTTGCGGCTGTCTAGAGGCGTGATTATGGCTTGGCAGGGCTGATGGTACCTCCCTGGTCGCCGGATGGGGTCTGACCTGCCAGGGCCTTGTCCAGAATCTCACGCCAGCTATCGTAGGAACGTTGGCCGGTGTACTTTTCGCCATTAACAAAAAAGCTCGGGGTACCGGTGAGCCCAAGCTCACCGGCTAGCTTCTGATCGGCGAGCACGCCTGCCCGCTTGCTACCGGATTGCAAGCATTGTAAAAAAGTGGCCGGGGCTATCCCGATCTGGCCTGCCAGGTCGGCAAAGTAGTTATCAAGCGCCGCTCCACTGAAGCCAGCCCATTGTAGCTGCGCCCGGAACAGCGCCTCGTGGTATTCAACGTACAAATTGCTGTCAGCAGCGCAGGCCGCGGCCTCGCCAGCCCGAATGACGTTTTCCTGTCCTCCAAAGGGAAAATCGCGGAAAATATAGCGTACTTTGCCGGTATCTATGTAGTCCCTTTTGATAAGGGGAAAAACATCGTTGGAATGGTCACGGCAGTGGCCACAAAGGTAGTTGGAAAAGTCGACTATCGTCACTTTGGCATCGGGGTTACCGATGGCAAACTTGGCTCCTTTGGTGGCGTCTGCGGCAGAGACCGAGGGTTGGGGTCGGAGCACCATGAAGAGCACTGCCGCGATAACAATGGCCAGGAGTGCAACCGCAATAAAAAGAGTCCTTTGCATGCTTTAGATTCTATTGCTTTGTGATGAAAAAATGCAGAAGGTAACTAGCGAGTCTTACTCCAGAATGCGTTGAGTGCTGCCATGACTTCCTGGGGTTTTTCAAAGTGGGGCAACCCATCGGTCTCGGGAATACGGACTACGCTGGCATTAGGTTTCTGAGCGAAGCTTGAGAGGCTATCAAAGGAAACAAAGCCATCCTGATCGTAGAGCACCAGCACCGGAATGGTCAGCTTGTCGTACAGCAGAACGTACGCATTGCGGGTAAAAAGCCGTCCACTCACAAAGTAAATGGGGGCGAACTTGGCACCGGGTTGGCGGGTGGTTTCCTGAGCATAATCCACGACATCAGAAGGCACCGGGCCGCGAAAGCTTCGGTCGAGGAAGAACTCGAGCAGAAAGCGAGTACTCAAGAGACCAAACAGGGGGTCACCAAGCGCGGCCAGAAAACCATACAGTGAGTTGCCGCCATCCTGCTCGGAGGCTTCCTGGGAGGTGCCGGTGGGGTTTCCAAAACCACTCGGGCTAATCAGGGCCAGGCTCTTGATGCGAGGCTCGCCCAGGGCCGCTCGAGCGGCAAACTCACTGCCCAGACTGAGAGCGACTATATCCACCTCAGTGCCTAGTTGGTTGACCAGCGCGAGCAGGGCCTGACTCATCAACTCAGGCGTGTATTGGGCGTTTGGTCGATCACTGCTGCCAAATCCAGGCCACTCAAGGGCGTACAGTGGACGACTGCCAGCATACATATCCCACACAGGCTTCATTTCATAAGCACTGGCGGCTGCATTCACCGCGTGGGTCAGGATCAGGGGGCGGCCCGTACCCCGCGGATTAGCGTAGTAGCTGACCTTCCCAAAACCGGGCAGCTCGAGGCTGCGGCGCTCGGCCTCCAGCGCTGGACGCAGCGTGTAACCGTCCGGGCCAGGAGTCACGGTGACGGCTGGGGCACACCCAGAAAACATCAGAGCCACCAACGCTGCAAATATCAGGGCATATAAAGGTTTATGTGAGTCTCGATAGTTTGTCACAAGCGCACCATACCGGTAAGTGCCGTCAACCAATCGTAGCCCCCCAAGCAGTTGCCTGCGCTAGCTCCTACAAATACGCATAAACCCACTTTTTCGTTTAGAGCCGCCGGGGGTTCTCTTGCGAAACCGCTCCAGTTTGCAGCGGTTTCTAGGAGGGCTTGCTTCAAATACCCACTGCTTGCACCGACATTGCTTGCATCAGTCCGGCGGTTTTGGGCCTGCTGGGTGCATCATTGCTGACCAGGGGGGGTGCAGTAGGGGAGGGGTGATCAGTTTTGTGACTGTCTGGCCTCGCCCTCCTCGGTCAGCCAGAAGGGCTCGGCATCGCGGGAGACCATCTTTTCGGCGGCGATGGCTTCTTTGAGGTCTTTGGGCAGGACGAACATGGCCTCAATGAAGGGGGCCTCGAGGTGCCTGAGCGGTAGGTTGCGCTCCAGAATGCGGGCCTCCAGGGTACCCTCGCTTAGTCCCGTAATGTCCACGGCTTCCGAGGCCACAATAAAGCCGAAATTCAACATGAAGCCCGGAATATAGTTGCGGTAACTACGGGTGTGCTTGAAGACCTGCTTGACGGTGTGGTGCACCACCGGATGCATTTTGTGATGGGTGAGCAGAATCATGCCCGCCTGCATGGCCATCAGACCACCGGGGTTGAGGCGCTTTTTCAGCAGCTCGTAAAACTCCACCGTAAAAAGCATTCGGGCCGGGTTGTCCTCACCAATGGGGTCGTTCAGGTCCACAATAATCACGTCGTAGGTGTCGGGGTGGTTCTCCAGATAGCCCCTGGCATCCTCGGTAATAATTTGGGCCCGGGGGTCGTCGAAAGCACCCTGGTGCCATTCAGGCAACAGAGTACGGGCCATTTCCACCAGTTCATCGTCAATGTCGCACATCACGGCTTTCTCGACGGTGGGGTGACGCAGCACTTCGCGCAGGGTAGCTCCTTCACCGCCGCCCACAATGAACACTGAACGCGGGTTGGGGTGGGCCAGCATGGCCGGATGTACCAGGGTTTCGTGGTAGATATACTCGTCGCGTTCGGTGGACTGCACGTCTTTATCCAGCACCAGCACCTTGCCGAAAGCGCGGGTCTGAAAGATGAAGTAATCCTGGAATTTGGTTCGCCCGGCGGCCAGCACCTTATCCATGCGGCGGTAGATGGCCTCGTAAGGGGTGACTTGCTCGAGGTAGTACATTCCGTATTCCATGGTTCCTCCAGAAAAGACAGGGGTTTCTGGGTCAAAGTTGTCAATTGGCGATTGTTCGCGCCTACCTTCGGCGGACTAAGTGCCTCCTGTCCATGTTTTGGATAATGGCATGATCGAAAATCATTCGGGTATTGCGCCCGGTGCATGATTTTCTAGCACAGCCTGGATTCATCTCTAAACCTTACACGGGCGCAACTTAGCTATCCAATCTGCTCGAGTTGCTCTGGGTTCTGCGCTTGATTTCGTGTTCTCCGCCCCGCCAGAAGCGAAAGGCCGACTCCTCTCGAGCGCCGAAAGCCCTGGCCAGCCCCCGCAAAACCGACTCGGGGTCTACCTCGGTTTTGTAAAAGTACAGGTCGAGGGCAGCCGAGGCATCGTCCTCGGGCCAGGTGTGAATCATTACGGCTGCAACGGGCGAAAGAATGGCGGCTGAGAGCCCCTGGGGGTAAAACTTATAAACCGTTGCCTGAACGCTTCCAGGGGGCGCCCCTAGTTTGAGGACGGCATCCCTGAGCGCGACCTCCACGAGTTTGGGGTTTTCCAGCACTTCCAGGTTGCAGCCATAAATCTCAGCAACCCAGCGGCCTCCGGAAATGGCTGTCACGGCTGTTTATGGTAGCACACCCTCGGGGATCGGCGCAGGAAAAACCTGGCAAAATCACGATTGTAAACGGCGGTTTGTCTGGGTAAGGAGGGCCAGCTCGGCGGTGCAGGAAAGGGTGCTGTGGTTGGGCTCGAGGTGAAGCTCTACCTCGAGGGCCTCGCGGAAAAAGGTTTCGGTTGGTAGCTTGCAGGCCCTGATACAGGCTTCGGTACCGGCTTGCTCGGCAAACCTGCACCGACCTATGCGGAGCTGGTTTTGTGCAATCCGCTCGGACTTGCCCACCAGAAAGCGAAAGGCCAGGGGCGTACTCCACATCAGGAGTGGGTGCGCCAGGTTGGGCGCGATTCGCACCACCAGACGAATGAAGCCCAGGAGAGGGGACGTGAAGAATGCTCGATAGGTCTGGAAAATACGTTGCTGCATGTCCTCCTGGCTGTACGAACGCACGACCTCCTGCGCTTCCTCAACCAGCCCCTCCAGGCCCGGACGGGCCGAAAGTTTACCAAAACTCGAGGTATGGGCACTGCGAAAGCGCTCCAGCAACCACCGATCCAGCCACGAATCTTTCATTTGATACTTAATCTAGCTTGCTTCTAGCAAAAACCGGGCTCAAATAACCTTGGACTGATGGGCCTGGGG
>CAZIXH010000207.1:0-8913 GCA_964543055.1 uncultured bacterium | reverse complement strand
AACTGATAAACCGGTTGGCTGGTTGGCAGCGTTAGAAGGGTCAAAGAGACAGGTCCTACGTAGTAGGGAGGAGGCACGAGGTTAATCCCTCCCAGCAACCTGGAGGCGTACGAACATCTTTCCGCCGATGTATTTAAGGCGTGGCCGATCCATCCGTAATGCAAGACGGGTTAGGTCGCTAGTCCCAGGTTGCAGGCCAGGGAGGTAAGAAAACCTGGTGCGCTATTGACCACGCCTGGTGTAGGGTTATTCGTCTGGGCTATCAGCTATGGGCATCTGCAAAAGCCTGACTACAACCTCTTCCTATCGCTGTTCCGAGCCTGCTTTGATGGTCATGGCGCCGGTGTTGACATTCACGGCGTGACAGCTGGTGCAGTTGTTCCCGGAGCGCTCGGAAAAGGTATAGCGGTTGGAAACAAAATCGGGGTTTTGGCTCAGGTGGAGCAGGTGAATGACGGTGGTGATGGGTCGCCCCTGGCTGTTGTGGCAAGCTATGCACTGGGTGGGAATTGGCACAGCCCCGGTGGTAATGATCTGGGTTACATCGGGGTGCCGTCCCAACAAAGCAGTTGCTCTGGGGTAAACCGCTTGCGCAACATTGATGGCTTCCCGAGGGCTTCCCTGGGTGGCCCAGAGTCGCAAGGTGGTAGAGAGCCTGAGATCCCGGTTTGCGGTCTGCCGGTGGCAGTCCACGCAACCATTGGGTTTGTCGTCAGGGGTGGTAATGCCCGGCCAGGCAGGCACCCCGGTTTGTTGCGCCCCAACCATCAAGAAACCTGCGAGTCCAACCAGCGTTGCGGTAATGAGCACCCTAGACAACATAGGCTTCACCTCCTGATGTGTAACAGTTTGATATTTCTACCGATTGATTCGATTGACCAGATTCAAATGTCCTTATAGTGAGGCAGGAAGCCCAAAAGAAATACCCGTTAGAATCAGACATGCAGATTCAAACCTACTTCCCTGCACTGGCTGGAGGCTTTAGTTATCTGGATAACGCCGCAGGGGCGCAGGTGCCCCGGCAGTGCATCGAGGGCATCACCCGGTTTCTTTCGACCTCGAGCTGTAACGTTGGCATGCCCTATCCGGGTTCTCAGGCCGCTACGCTGGTGCGCGAACAGGCCCGCCATCAGACCGCCGCCTTCTTCAACTGCAAGCCGGGCGAGGTAGCAATTGGGCCAAGCGCCACGGCCCTTACCTTTATTCTCTCGAGGGCCTTCTCCCGGCTCTTTGGCGAGGGTGACGAGGTGGTGATTTCGGAGCTCGAGCACGAAGCCAACGCCTCGCCCTGGCGCAACCTGCAAGAAAAGGGCGTGCAGGTACGGGTCTGGAAAGCCCGCTGGGACGAGGACGGCAGGCTGGAACCCGCCGACCTGCGAGCCCTGGTTTCGCCCAGAACGCGGTTGGTGGCCGTTACATCGGCGGCCAACTCGCTAGGCACCACCCCGGACGTGGCCGCTGCCGCCGAGATTGCCCACTCGGTAGGGGCCTGGTGCATTACCGACCTGGTGCACTTCAGCCCCCACCACCTGCCCGACGTACAGGCTAGCGGGGTGGATATGGCCTTTTTCTCGGCCTACAAAGTGTTTGGGCCGCACCTGGCTTTCCTCTATGTGCGCGAGGAACTGATTGCCCAGCTGCCCACCGACAAGCTCTGGTTCATCCCCGAGGACAGCCTGCTCAAGTTCGAGCCCGGAACCAACAACCACGAAGGGCTGGCCGGCTGGCTGGGCACCCTGGCCTACCTTCGGGACGAGCTGGGCGGAGGCCAGGCCGGGCGCGAGGGCCTGCAGGCAGCCTACCGGCGCATCGAGGCACTCGAGCAGCCCCTGGTCGAGCAAGCCCTGGAGCGTCTGCAGCAGATTCCGGGCCTGAAGCTCTACGGCATGCCCTCCCCCAAGGGCCGGGTGGGGACGTTTTGCTTTAACCTGGAGGGCCAGCCCCCGCTCAGGGTGGCCGAACGCCTGGCCCAGGTAGGGGTAGGGGTCGCGGCGGGGCACTACTACGCCACCATGCCCTTGCAGGCCCTGGGGCTGTGGCCCGAAGGGGCCATTCGGGCCTCCATTGCCCACTACACCACCCAGACCGACCTGGACAAGCTCGTTGCAGGGCTAAAGGGCAGCGACTGAACCATTCCGCCTATCTGAACTTCGGAACCCCGCACACAGCACCACGGCGGCCTCGAGACAACCCTTGCTACACCTGGGTAATGCCAACTTCACCTGGTAACCAACTTATTACACCGTCGTATAGATGCCAGTACAGTTACATCAATAGTGGCCCCATTGCAGGGTCATACCAGGCGCCCTGCTGTTTCACCATCGAAAACTTTTATGGTTCCTCCCCCACAGCGTAGGGGAGGTTGGGTGGGGTTGTTGATTTGCACCTTCACCCAGCTTGCTGATTCAGGATCTGGCTCAATACCCTCCCCCACCCTCCCTACGCGGTAGGGAGGGGGCCCGGAGGCCATCTCACACGGAAAAATGGAGGTGTATAAGCGTTTATACGACTGTACACTTATAGCCACACACAAGGGTGGTAGAAGGTAGGTAGTGGGTTTCTATCGCTTGTAACCTATCCTCTGACCCCTGTTCCCTACTTCACCTCCTATGTTTTGCAGAGTGCTCATGCAAAGGGGGTACTGGGGGGTAAGCTAGGGACACAACGTCCAGACGGTGTCTTTATCCAGCGTCAGCGAGCGGGTGAAGCGCAGGTGCCCTGGCTGGCCGGGCTGGGTGCCCTCGGCGCGGAGTTCGTAGCGGCCTTCGCGCAGGCTGGGAAAGAGCCTCGAGCCCCGCACGGTGCCGATGAACTCGCCGTTGATGTACAAAAATACGGTCTGGTTGGGACCCGTGCACTGGTTCTGTACAATCAGATCAAAGCGCCGCACATCGCCCGTCTGGCTGGGCGCGCAAGCCATAAGCATGAGCAAAATGGAGACAAGCAGTAAAACTCGAGGCATCCCGCCTTTGATACCTCGAGCCAGGGCAAAATACATGAGGGCGAACCAAAACCCCTACTCGCAAAGCCGCCAGACTTCGTCTTTCTCCAGGCGAATGGTCTTGAAAAGGGAAGGGCTGTTGCCCAGCACCGGGGTCGCCTTGAAATCGGCGCTACCGGCAGGAACCGAGAGGAAGGTGCGGGGCTCCCCCTGCACCTGGCCCATAATCACGTTGTTGCGGTAGATGAAAACGGTGCGGTAGGTGCCCTGGCAACGGCTATTGTCCACAGTAAGGCTGAAACTGCTGGGGCGCAGCGCACTGGGGGCGCACGCCGACAATACCACTATCCAACCCAGCAAGACCCCGTAAAGGCGTATACTCATCACCCTTCGCAGTATTCCACAAAACGCCGCCGGTTTGTCGGCTATCGGGGCCAAGCGTAGACTGGGAACATGCTCTTCGAACGCGCCCGCCTCGAGGCCCTCGAGGCCCAGAACCTGGCTCCCTATGCGGTCAAGTCTGGCGAGAGCCGGGGCCGCGAACACCCCGAGCCCGAGTCGCGCTACCGCACCCCATTCCAGAAAGACCGCGACCGGGTCAACCACACCACCGCTTTCCGGCGGCTTCAGTACAAGACCCAGGTATTTGTGAACTTCGAGGGCGACTATTACCGCACCCGCCTGACCCACACCCTGGAGGTGGCCCAGGTGGCCCGCTCTATCGCGCGGGCGCTGGGGTTGAACCAGGAACTCGCCGAGACCATTGCCTTTGCCCACGACCTCGGCCACCCGCCTTTCGGCCACTCGGGCGAGGCCGTGCTAGACGGGCTGATGCAGGGGCACGGCGGCTTCGACCACAACCAGCAGTCCATGCGCATCGTGACCTACCTCGAGCAGCGCTATCCGGGCTTTCGGGGCCTCAACCTGTGCTGGGAGACCCGCGAGGGCATCATCAAGCACGAGACCCGCTACGACCTGCCCAACGCCGAGGGCTACGAACCCCATCTGCGCCCCAGCCTCGAGGCCCAGATTGTGAACCTGGCCGACGAGATCGCCTACAACGCCCACGACCTCGACGACGGCCTGCGCGCAGGGCTATTGCAGCCCGGCCAGCTTTGGGAGGTGGAGTTGCTGCGCGACCTTTTGGGCGAGCTGGGCCTGCACCAAGGCCGCTTCGACGAGATGGGCCGCCGGGTCTTCATCCGTGAGCTGTTGGGGCTCATCATCACCGACACCATCCACGCCACCCATGCGCTTTTGCAGCAGCACCGGATTGAAAGCCTCGAGGCCGTCCGTCACCACCCGGCACCCCTGGCCGTTTATTCGGAGGCCCTGACCCCGCAGCTCAACCAGCTCCGGGATTTTTTGTACGCCAACCTCTACCGGCATTACTACGTGGTGCGGCAGGTGGGCAAGTCGCGCTTTGTGCTGGAAAAGCTCTTCGAGGCCTACACCCACGACCCCGCCGTCCTGCCCCCCCAGGTTCAGCAAGCCAGCGAGACCGAGGGTATCTACCGTGCGGCCTGCGACTACATCGCCGGCATGACCGACCGCTTTGCCCTCGACGAGTACGCCCGCCTCTTCGAGCCGGAGTTTCATCGCTGAAAGTGCGGCCCAAGGCCAAAAGCTGAAGGCTCCAATCGCGTTTCCCACAAACACTCCACACGCGATGCGGAGTGTTTTACCCAGAACAGCAAAACCCGCTGTTCTGGGTATTCGTGGGAACCGCTCAAGGGCTTTCAAGGTACACCCCGAAGAAGTTTTCCGGCCCTCAACGCTCGACCCTCGACCCTAAGCGGCTTCATTGGCCGAAGCCATGCAACCTTACGCCCTCATTCATTCAACGCATTTGCGGCAGAAACTATACAAAGCGTCATATTTGCAGAGTAGACTGAACGAGTGGACAACCTCGAAAGTTATTATCAAAGCCGCTTTGCGGCCCGAACCCAGCGCATCCAGGCCTCGACCATCCGTGAAATCCTGAAGCTCACCACCCAGCCGGGTTTCATCAGCTTTGCTGGAGGGCTGCCTGCCGCCGACCTGTTCCCCATTGAACGCATCGCCGAGACCACCCAGCGCATCCTGCTCGAGCGGGGCGCCCAGGCTTTGCAGTACAGCACCACCGAGGGCTACCTGCCCCTGCGGGAGTGGATTGCAGGCCGGATGCCCGGTGCCAGCGCTGAAAACGTACAGATTGTCTCGGGCTCGCAGCAGGGGCTCGACATGATTGGGAAGGTCTTCATTGACCCCGGTTCGAAAATCCTGGTCGAAGCCCCCACTTACCTGGGTGCACTGAGTTCCTTCAACCCCTACGAACCCCACTACATCTCGGTCGGCATGGACGAAGAGGGGCTCCGGCTGGAGGAGCTCGAGGCCGCTCTCCAGGCCCACCACTTCAAGTTCATGTATGTGCTGCCCACTTTCCAGAACCCCTCGGGCCGCCTGATGGGCCTCGAGCGGCGCAAGGCCATTGTGGCGCTGGCCCGAAAGTACCAGACCCCCATCCTGGAAGACGACGCCTACGCCGAACTCTACTTTAGCGGCCAACCCCTTCCCACCCTCTACTCCCTCGACCAGGAGCTGGGAGGTGGCAACGTGATTTACCTCTCCACCACCTCCAAAACCCTGGCCCCAGGGCTGCGGGTGGCCTGGGTGGTGGGGCCCAAGCCGGTCATCCAGAAGATTGTGTATGCCAAACAAGGGGCCGACCTGCACACCCCCACCCTCAACCAGATGCTGGTCTACGAGCTGGTACAAGACGGGGAGTGGTTCCAGGCCCAGATTGGCAAGATTCGCCAGACCTACCAGACCCGGCGCACCTGGATGCTCGAGGCCCTGCAAAAGTACATGCCCGAGGACATTGGCTGGATGGTGCCGCAGGGGGGCATGTTCTTCTGGCTCACAGCCCCCCAGGGCCTCGATAGCCTCGAGCTCTTGAAGCAGGCGGTGGAAGAGAAAATGGCCTTTGTGCCGGGCCAGCCCTTCTACGCCGACGGCAGCGGCCAGAATACCTTACGACTTTCGTACTCGAGCGCTACCCACGAGCAGATCGAGGAAGGCATCAAGCGCCTGGGCCGGGCGGTGCACCAGATGCTGGGGCGGGAGCCGGTGGTGTAGCTTGTAGTATTTGAGCATCAATTGTCGGGAAGGGAAAGATTTGCCGCCCGATTTGTGCGTGTAATACACTGGTACAAAGTTTGCTGCTCAGGCAGCAGGAGCGCAGCCTCCGGCAGCTGCAAGGGTGGAGACGGTCAACAGTCTCCGCTCTTTGTTGTGTCAGGGTAGACTATGCGGCGTTACGATCGCTCTGGAGCTCGAGTATGATACTTGCGCTAACATCGGCTTTTTTGGGTGCCCTACTCGCACCCCTTGTGTACCGCTGGCTGGGCAGCCTGGCGGGCTGGGGGTTGGCCCTGTTGCCCCTGGGCCTTACGGTGTACTTCGCCAGCCTGCTGCCTACCGTGGTTGCAGGCGAAACGGTGCGGCATAGCGCGGCCTGGGTGCCCACCCTCTCGGTCAACTTTTCCTTTTACCTGGACGGGCTTTCGCTCTTGTTCGCCCTGCTCATCACGGGCATCGGCACCTTCATCGTGATCTATACCGGCGGCTACCTGAAGGGTCATCCCGACTTAGGCAAGTTTTACCTGATCCTTCTGCTCTTCATGGCCTCCATGCTGGGGCTGGTGCTGGCCGACAACATCGTGACGCTGTTTGTGATGTGGGAGCTCACCAGCCTCACCTCCTATCTGCTGATTGGCTTCAACCACACCGAGTTCCGCTCGCGCCGCGCCGCAACCCAGGCCCTGTTTGTCACGGCGGGCGGAGGGCTGGCCCTGCTGGCGGGGCTCATTCTGCTGGCGGGCATGGGCGGTTCATGGGAGATTTCCGAGCTGCTCACAAAAGGCGAGGTGCTGCGGGAGCATCCATGGTACCTGGGTGCGCTGGTACTGGTGCTGGTGGGGGCTTTTACCAAGTCGGCCCAGTTCCCCTTCCATTTCTGGCTCCCCAATGCCATGGAGGCGCCCACACCGGTCTCGGCCTACCTGCACTCGGCCACCATGGTCAAGGCCGGGGTGTACCTGCTGGCCCGGCTTCAGCCCGCCCTGGGCGGCACCGAGGTCTGGAGCAGCACCCTGATGGCCTTTGGGCTGGCCACCCTGCTCACCGGGGCCACCCTCACCTTCCGCCACACCGACCTCAAGCGGCTTTTGGCCTACTCCACGGTAGCCGCGCTGGGGGCCCTGGTCTTTGCAATCGGGATGGTACCCCTCACCAGCTACTACGGGGCGGTGGGCTTTGCCACCTTCCTGCTGGCCCACTCGCTCTACAAGGGAGGGCTTTTCATGGCGGCGGGCGCGGTGGACCACGAGGCCGGAACCCGCGACATCAACCAGCTTTCGGGCCTCTTTCGGGTGATGCCCATCACGGGGGTGGCGGTGGTGCTGGCCGCGCTCTCGCTGGCGGGGCTGCCGCCGGTGCTGGGCTTTATCGGCAAGGAGGTGCTCTACCTGGCCTCCTTGCAGGCCGCGCCGGTCTGGATGATTGGGCTGGCGGTGCTGGGCTTTGCGGTGGGGGCTACCCTGGCCCTGATCCTGACCGTACCCTTTTTCCGGGGGAAGCCCCCCGCCGAGGTTCACGAAGGGCCCCCGAGCCTCTGGCTAGGGCCGCTGGTGCTGGCGGGGCTGGGCCTGCTGGTGGGGTTGTTCCCAGGGCTCTACAATCCCCTGGCCGATGCCGTGGCTACGGCGGTCAAGGGTACCGCCACCACCTACCACCTGAAGCTCTGGCCGGGGTTCAACCTGGCCCTGCTCCTGAGCCTGCTGACGGTGGCGCTGGGGGTGGGGCTGTATTTCCTCTACCCGCGCCTCCAGGCCTGGATGGCCCAAGACCCCGTGCCCGGCCCCGAGAACGCCTATGTGGCGCTGCTGCGCGGGCTGATGGCGCTGGCAGCTCGAGCCGAACGGCTGCTGCAAAGCGGCTCGCTGCGGGCCTATCTGGTCTGGGTGTTTGTGGGCCTCTCGGGGCTGGTGGGGCTGGCCCTGCTGCAAAGCGGCACGCTGCCCTGGCCCAGCCAGACCTCTGCGGTTAACCCGGCCAAGGCGGTGCTGATGGCCCTGATGCTGCTGGGGGCGCTCCTGGTATTGCGGCTGCGCTCGCACCTGGGCATGGTGGTGGTGGTGGGCATTGTGGGGGCCGGGGTAGCCCTGTTGTTTCTGCTGCAAAACGCCCCCGACCTTTCGATTACCCAGTTCCTGGTCGAGACCCTGACCGCCATCCTGATTGCCCTGGTGCTGCTACAGATTCGCAATATCGGCGAGGTGCCCCGGGGCCGCTGGCTGGACAAGGCGGTAGCGCTCTTGTTTGGGGGCATCCTGACCCTGCTGATGCTGGGGATGCTCACAGAGCCAATAGAGCTGCATCTGAGCAACTTTTTTTCCGAGAAAAGCCTGCCCGAAGGCTTGGGGCGCAACATCGTGAACGTGATCCTGGTGGACTTCCGGGGGCTGGACACCTTCGGCGAGATTACCGTGGTGGGGCTGGCCGGTCTGGGGGTCTATGCCCTCTTGAAGCGCCTGCGCCGGGAGGGAAAGCCATGAATACCCTCATCCTGAAAACCACCTCGAGGTTCCTCTTTACGCTGCTGCTCTTGCTTTCGGTCTTCTTGCTGCTGCGCGGCCACAACGAGCCGGGCGGCGGTTTCATCGGCGGGCTGCTGGCGGCCGCCGCCTTTGCCTTCCACGCCCTGGCCTGGGGGCCGCAGGCCACCCTGCAGCTGCTGCGCGCCGACCCCCGCACCATCATTGCCGCCGGGCTGGCGGCGGCGCTGGTCGCTGGCGGAGTGGCCGCGGCGGCGGGGGGTCCCTTCTTGACCGCCCACTGGCTGCCCGTCGCCCTGCCGGGCATCGGCAAGGTGGGCACACCGCTGCTGTTCGATGTGGGGGTGTACCTGGTGGTGGTGGGCACTACCACCC
>CAZIXH010000206.1:0-5120 GCA_964543055.1 uncultured bacterium | reverse complement strand
GACAACGACAAGGAGAGCTACGTGGGGAGGATCAGGTGTGTATAAGGGACAGGGCCTGTACCACTGGTAAAAAATGGGAACTGTAAGCCGGGAACAGGGGTTAGGGGGTGGGGGACAGGCGATAAAAACCCCTTTCCTGCCTTCCACCACCCACTCTCACCTTATGTATCGCTGAAAGTGGGTTGTACGCCTAAAGTTGGTTGACTCACCCTCAAGCACGCACATACCGCACGTGCGTGGCGGCAGCGCTCTGCAAAACCCGGTCTATGCGAAACTGCGGGAGGGGCTCCTGCAGGTTCTCAAAAAGCCGCCGCCCGCCGCCAAACAGCACCGGCGCCAGGGCAATTTCCAGCTCGTCCACCACCCCCAGGTTCAGGTACTGCTGGATTACGTTTGCGCCACCGGAAATGCGGATGTCCCGGCTACCTGCGGCTTCTCTGGCCAGCGCCAGGGCTTGCTCGAGCCCCTCGTTCACAAAGTAGAAGGTGGTGCCGCCTGGGCGCACCCAGGGGTCTCTGGGCTGGTGGGTGAGCACGAATACCGGGGTGTGAAACGGGGCCTCCTCGGGCCAGCCCCGCTCGCCACCGTCGAACATACGCTTGCCCATGATGTGAGCGCCGGTGCGTTCGGCGGTATGGCGGAGCATCTCGTTCACGGGGCCGGTTTCGCCCCCGGAGCCGAGCTTGAGACTCTCGAGGAAGTGTTGCTGATTAAAAATCCAGCCCATCAGAGCGCCCCACTTAGCACCCCAGTTCTTGTACTCGGGTTTATCCCAGTTCTCCATGGTCATGCCTTCTGGGGCCATGTAGCCATCCAGGCTGAGGGCGATGTTGACGAATACTTTGCTCATGGTTTTCCTCTAAGGGGTTCCCAGCACCAGCCTAACACCAGGGGGTCGTTGGCTGCATCCTGTGGTCTCTCACTGCAAAACGCTACGCGCTGCGGCGTATTTTTTCCATTGGCCACCCCTTGGCTAGCTCATCCACCAGTTTGTCCAGGTATCTGACCTGTTGGGTGAGCGGGTTCTGAATCTCCTCCACCCGATAGCCGCAGATGACGCCGGTGATGAGACGAGCGTTGGGGTTCAGGCGGGCCTGGGCAAAAAAATCCTCGAAGCTCGAGGGGGCCTCGAGGTGCTTCAGGATTTCTTCATCGCCGTAGCCTGTCAGCCAGGCAATCACCTGGTGTAGCTCGGCCCTGGTTCGGCCCTTCTTCTCTATCTTAGCAAGGTAAAGCGGGTACACCGACGCAAACGTCATCGTGCGCATGCGTTCATCGTGGCTGCGGGCAACACCCATCCATTCCCCCATTCGAGCTTACATCGCCCATGCTAATCGGGCCTTGACTTCAAACGCAGTGTATCGCGCCCTTTACAGACGTGGCCACCTGGAAACTCGATAATATGCGTCTGGGTCTAGACGCTTTCTCGTTTTCGCGGGCGACCACGGTTCTGTCCGGGACAAGGCTTTCTTGAAGTTGGATGGCTCAAAATAGGTGAAGAGCGCTCTAACTGGTGCGGCCTACGCTGCGCTGTTGGTTGATATGCACACCCTGTAGAACCGTACTGAAGCCGCCAGTCAAAATGGTGAGGGACACCGGCACAGGCTCAGGCCAGCGGCTTGTCGTCCCCTGCCAGGGTGTACTGGTCGTGCAGGAGCAGTATTTGCTCGGCATCGGGGTGAACGGGGCTGTTGCCCAGGTTGGCCAGTAGCTTGCAGACGGCAAAATTGCCAATGCGGCTGTGGTAGGTCTGCTCCCACTGGCGCTGGAGTTGCTCCTCGAGGGGGTTGGCCCAGGGGAAGCGCACCGGCGGGCGCTCCATCCGGCCCCCTTTGAGCCGCCAGGGCTTGGGCGTCAGTCGGGCCCGGAAGCAGGACTGGGCCTGGCATAAGCGCATGTAGCGCAGGTCGGCCCCCAGTTCCTGCATGGCTTGCTGTACCGAAGCGGCGGTGGGGTCGAACAGGTTGTGGGCGACCAGCAAGCGCAGGCCCGCCCGGGTGCGGTAGACCCGCAGGGCCCAGTCGGGGTGCTGGGAATGCCAGCGTTGCACCTGCTCCAGCAGTCGGTCTTGCGGGGTTTGGGTGAGGTATTCCCTGCGACGAAACAGCCCCCGCACCGCCTCCCACACCGATTTCGCCGCTGCCTGCAGGGTGGGATACTGGTGGGCAAAATCCAGATCCACGAACATCACCTGAGCGGTGTTCAACACCAGACAGCCTGCGGCGTTGCGGGTGATGACGGCAATGCGTTCGCCGCTGGGGTTGTAAATCTGCTTCAGCACCTCCTCGCGCAAGGGTGCGCCATCCTTGGGGTAGCGACCCAGTTTTTCGCCACGCTGCTTGCGGGCGATGCGATCCTCCAGGGCATGCTGGGCCTGGCGCCGGGCCTCCTCGAGGGATTCGTCTGAACCCTTCCAGGCTACAAAGTGGTAGGTCTGTCGGCCAATGGAAACGGTCTGTTGGGCCCTGGCCCAGTATCTGGGGATGTTCATTCGTTCAGGCTAGCAGACCACAGCATCGAAGGGTTCTGTACAGCACCCTCAAAACAGCTTCTGGGAGGCTTTAGAGAGCTCAAAGCCCCGTTTATCTTTGTTGATACAGCGCAGCCGGGCCTGGGTCACGTCGCAGCGAAAACCACCCTCGCTCCAGACCTTGCCATAAGCCAGCACCGGCAGCCTGGGGTCGGCCACGGTATCCCCCACGCAAAGCCGCCCGGCCTTACCCCGCTCGCTCAGGCCAAAGGCATTGCCCCAGTCCAGCGGGCAGTCTTTGGGCTTGGCCGGTACGCGGGCCTGGTTCTGGAGCAGGTCGCAGCGCAGCACCGCCTCCTGGGTGAGCCGGTCTACATAGGCAAAGCAGTGGATGTTACCCGAGGGGGTTTTGAAACCCCCCAGCTCAAAGTAGCCCTGGGCCTGAGAAAAAGCAAAAAACGAAAAGCAAAACCACAGAACTGCGCTCTTCATGAACTACCTCCGGAGTTTAAGTGAGTCCACAATGGGCTTGATCAGGGGATCGTAGGTTTTCTTTTGGGAAGCAGGATACTCCAGATAGACACTGATGTAGGCATCCTGCGTAGCCCTGGTGTAGTGGTAAACGACTATAGACCCCTTTTTGTATCCTGAGACAACAAAGAGCTCGGATTTGAGAACCCTATAGGTTACCTGCAGGTCTTTCTGGGCCAGCCTGTAGGTTTCTGGTAACGATAGTGCCTGCGTGGAACCAAATGCAATAAGGCGAGCAGCACCAAAACGAAACTCCTGCCCATCCCCGTTTTGAGGTGGTGGTTGGGGAGCCATGAAAGCAGGACGCTGTACACAAAAACCAAAGCGAGCGTTGCAGTAGCTGGCCCACTCTGGCGCGGCCCAGGCCAGGCCCGTTAGCAACACCAGCAAAAACCAGCGGAGCATGGTCTACTTCTTCTCCGGGGCAAAGTCGCTGAACAGGTTGGCCCAGGTGACCCCGTCCACCACCCCATCGGTACGCACCTTCAGCCCGCTCACGTTGGCCAGACGCTTCTGAAAGGCACTAACCGCAGTCTGGGTCTTGGGGCCAAAAAAGCCGTCGGCCTCGCCTACCTCGCGATAGCCCAGCTCCAGAAGCCGCTGTTGCAGGCTACGCACCTGCACCCCACTCAGGCGGGGGTTTTGCAGTTGCAGGGGGCGCGAGAAGAGGGGGGCTTTGATGCTTCCGCTGTAAAACATGGCCACCCAGGTATTGGGGCCTACGGTGCCTTTTTCATCGCCCTTAACCACCTGCACATCCTGAAAGTTGATCACCGCCTGCCAGGTGCGCGGGCCGTAAATGCGGTCGAGCTCGCCGACCTCGGGGTAGCCCGCATTGAGGAGATAGCTCTGCACGCTGTAGACGTCCTCGCCTTTCATACGGGTGGTTTGCAGGCCCAGGGGCCGGGCGTAGAAACTAGCCTGGGCCAGGGCTTGCGAAAGCACCAGAAGGCTCAGAGCAACCAGAAAAAAAAGAAAGTTTTTTCGCACAGGACTCCTCCCTGCCTGAGGTTAGCAAACCACTGAAGTAGCCCCTGGTTATTTGCTCCACCGTCGGCTCAAAAACGCCGGAAGGCGATATACTCTGGCTACTCGTTATGGTCGGCTATGTGGTCAATCGTCTTCTCGCGGCCATCCCTACCCTGTTGGGGGTGGCCATCATCACCTTCTTGCTCATGCGGGCCGTGCCGGGGGATGTGGTCACGAGCCTGGTGGGCCTCGAGGCCAATGTAAACCCCGAGCGCATGGCCGAGCTACGCCGCCTGTTCGGGCTCGACCTGCCCCTGCACGTGCAGTTCGGGCAGTGGCTGGGGGCCGTTGTCCAGGGCGATTTTGGCAGCAGCCTGCGCACCGGGCGCGAGGTCGCCCAGGATCTGGCCCTGCGATTTCCGGTCACGCTGCAACTTACCGTGATGGGCCTGCTCACCGCCCTCCTGATTGCAGTACCGCTGGGAGTGCTGGCGGCCATCCGGCGGGGGGGCTTTGTGGACTATTTTGCCTCGCTCTTTGCCATTCTGGGCCTCTCGGTGCCGGGGTTTTTCCTGGCCTTGCTACTGATTCTGCTCTTCGCACTGGCTTTGGGCTGGCTGCCCCCGGCGGGTTTTGTGCCCCTGGCCGAAAACCCCGGCCAGAACTTCCGGCACATGATCCTGCCGGCCCTTTCGCTGGGCCTGATTCTGGCCGGCGCCGTTACCCGCATCCTGCGAAGCTCGATGCTCGAGGTGCTCTCGCGCGACTATATTCGTACCGCCAGAGCCAAGGGGCTCTCGGAGCGGGTGGTGATCTTCAGGCATGCCCTGCGCAACGCCCTGATTCCGGTCGTTACCGTCATCGGTATCCAGTTCGGCTCACTCCTGGGGGGGGCGGTCATCATCGAGCAGGTCTTCAGCCTGCCGGGGGTGGGGCGCTTTGCCCTCGAGGGCATCAACCTGCGCGACTACCCGGTGGTGCAGGGTACGGTGCTCTTCGTAGCCACTGCGGCAGTGCTGGTCAACCTTTTGGTGGACTTGCTCTACTCGCTTATAGACCCTAGGATTCGTTATGAGTAAACCTCGAGGCCTCAACCTTGCCAGGATAGGTCTGGCGACCCCCTGGATGCGCTCTACTCTTGCCCAATGAC
>CAZIXH010000205.1:0-13043 GCA_964543055.1 uncultured bacterium | reverse complement strand
CTTTTTAGGCCAGGCCCGCTTCCAGAACGGCGGCGCGCCCTGCATGGCCTGCCATACGGCAGGCAACTTTGGCCCCATGGGTGGGGGCAGCCTGGGGCGCGACCTTACCGACCTGCACACCCGCCTGGGAGCGGCGGGCATTCAAGGCGTACTCACCAACATCGCCTTCCCGGTGATGCGCGAAAGCTACAAGGGCAAACCCCTCACCCCCGAAGAAATTTCGGCCCTAACTGCATTCTTTGCCCAGACAGCAGGCCAGCCTGCCAACACCAACCAGGTGGACATGGCCCGCATGTTGTTTGCCGGGCTGATTGGCTTTGGGGGGCTCTTTGGCGTGATGTACCTGTTCTGGAGCAACCGCCGGGTGGGCCTGGCCGAACGGATACGCAGCAGGAGGAGCGCATGAGCGACTGGATTAAGGAAATCGAAGCCCCCACCGAACGCAAGTGGGAAGAGTTTTATCGAAACCGCTTCGCGCACGACAAGCGGGTTCGCACCACCCACGGGGTCAACTGCACCGGCAGTTGTAGCTGGGAGGTGTTTGTCAAGGACGGCATCGTGACCTGGGAGCTCCAGGCCACCGACTACCCCGCCATAGACCCCAACCTGCCCGACATCACTCCCAGGGGCTGCCAGCGCGGGGTGAGCTATTCGTGGTATCTGTACAGCCCCATCCGGGTCAAGTACCCCTACGTGCGCGGGGCCCTGCTCGACCTGTGGCGCGAAGCAAAGGAGAAACACCCCGACCCGGTAGAAGCCTGGAAAAGCCTAGTGAACGACCCCGAGAAGCGCAGGCGCTGGCAACGGGCGCGGGGCAAGGGCGGCTACCGGCGGTTTCGCTGGGACGAAGCGCTGGAAATTATTGCGGCTTCGCTGGTGCACACCATACAGCAGCATGGCCCAGACCGCATCATCGGCTTCAGCCCCATTCCCGCCATGTCGCAAATTTCGTATGCGGCGGGCTCGAGGTTCCTCTCGCTCCTGGGCGGGGTGCCGATGAGCTTTTACGACTGGTACTGCGACCTGCCCAACGCTTCTCCCGAAATCTGGGGGGAGCAGACCGATGTGCACGAGGCCGCCGACTGGTACAACGCTCGCTTTATTGCAGTAGTGGGCTCCAACCTGAACATGACCCGCACCCCCGATACCCACTACATCGCCGAGGGGCGCTACGCTGGGGCTAAGTTCACGGTTTTTGCCCCGGACTTCAACCAGGTGGCCAAGTACGCCGACTGGTGGCTACCGATTAATCCAGGCCAGGATGGGGCCTTCTGGATGGCGGTGAACCACGTCATCCTGAAGGAGTTTTACGTGCTGAAGCAGGTTCCGTACTTTGTGGACTACCTCAAGCGCTACACCGACAGCCCCATGCTGGTCGAGGTCAAAGACGGCAGGCCGGGGCGCTATCTGCGGGCCAATCAACTTGCGGATTACTCAACTGAAGAGAACGGCGAATGGAAACTGCTGGTCTGGGACGAGAAGGCCGGGCGACCCAGGATGCCTGGCGGGACGATTGGGTTTCGCTGGCAGAGCGAGAAAGGTAAGTGGAATTTAGAGCTCAAGGATGCCAGGACGGGTGAGGAAATTAGCCCACTGCTGAGTTTTAGGGAGGTTGCCGACGGGTTGGAACCGCTCGAGTTCGACGACTTCGGCGCAGACAAAAAGTCCAGACGCGGTGTGCCCGTGAAGCACATCACCAGCAAGGATGGTCAGCAACTTACGGTCACCACCGTCTTCGACCTGCTGCTGGCCCAGTTTGGGGTGGATCGGGGCCTGGGCGGCGATTATCCCGGTTCCTACGAGGAAGCAGGCCCCTATACCCCGGCCTGGCAGGAGCAGTACACCGGCATCCACCGCGACACCCTGATCCGCTACGCCCGCGAGTGGGCCGAAAACGGCGAGAAGACCCAGGGTAAGAACCTGATTATTATCGGGGCCGGGGCCAACCACTGGTACCACAACAATTTGCTGTACCGCGCGGGCATCGTGGCGCTGATGCTCACCGGCGCGGTGGGGGTGAACGGCGGCGGGCTGGCCCACTACGTGGGGCAGGAGAAGCTTGCCAACCAGGCCAGTTGGGGGCCCATTGCCTTTGCGAGCGACTGGGGCTACCCCTCCCGCCAGCAAAACACCCCCAGCTTCCACTACGTCCACTCCGACCAGTGGCGCTACGAGCGGGGCTACAAGGACTACGACAAGACCGTAGGCTCCAGAACCGACCACACCATAGACCACCAGGCCCGCGCCGTGCGCAAGGGCTGGCTACCCTTCTTCCCGCAGTTCAACAAGTCCAGTCTGGAAGTGGTCGAGGAAGCCCAGAAAGCCGGGGCCCAGACCGACGCAGAGATCATCGCCCACGTGGTGCAGCAACTCAAGGAGGGGCGATTAGAGTTCGCCATAGACGACCCTGACGCCCCCGCCAACTGGCCCAGGGTCTGGTTCATCTGGCGGGGCAACGCCATCGGCACCTCGGCCAAGGGGCACGAGTTCTTCCTCAAGCACTACCTGGGTACGCACACCAATGCGGTGGCCGAGGAACAGGCCAATGGGCACGTCTCGGAGGTGCGGTATCGCAAGGAAGCCCCCCAGGGCAAGCTGGATCTGGTGGTGGACCTGAACTTCCGCATGGATACCAGCGCCCTCTACTCCGACATTGTGCTGCCCACCGCCTCCTGGTACGAAAAAGAAGACCTCAACACCACCGACATGCACACCTACATCAACCCCATGCAGGCGGCGGTTCCGCCTTTATGGGAATCGAAAAGCGACTGGGAGATTTACAAGGCCGTGGCCCAGAAGTTTTCTGAGCTGGCCCAAACGCACCTCTCCAAACCCGTCAAGGACATCGTGATGATTCCGCTCCAGCACGATACCCCCGACGAGCTGGCCCAGCCCGATGACCGCGACTGGAAGAAAGGCCAGGTCGAGCCCAATCCCGGCAAGACCATGCCCAAGTTCCGCATCGTCGAGCGGCAGTATCCGCTGGTGTACGAGAAGATGATCTCGCTGGGCGACGCCATCGAAAAGAACGGCGTGGGGATGCACGGCCTGACCATTCCGGCAGCCGACTTCTACGACGACCTGCGCCAACGCCAGGGCCGCAGGCTAAACGGGCGCGTGTACCCCAGCCTCGAGGATGCCAAACAGGTCGCCGAGGCCATCCTTTACCTCGACCCGGTGTCCAACGGCGAACTGGCCTACCGAGCGTTCAAAGACGAGGAAAAGAAAACCGGCGTAAAGCTCTCCGACCTGGCCGAGCCGGTGCGCGATACCCGCATCAGCTTCTCCGACCTGGTGGCCCAGCCGCGTCGCCAGCTCACCACCCCCACCTGGAGCGCCATCATCAACGGGGGCCGGGCTTATAGCCCCTTCACCCTGAACCTCGAGCGGCTCATCCCCTGGCGCACCCTGAGCGGACGGCAGCACTTCTATCTCGACCACCCGAACTACCTGGCCTGGGGCGAGCACCTGCCCACCTACAAGCCGCGCCCCGACCACTCCATGCTGCTGGAAACCGAAATCTCCAAAGCCCAGGCCCAGGGCAAGCTCTTGAACTACATCACCCCGCACGGCAAGTGGAGCATCCACTCCACCTACTCCGACAACCACCGCATGATGACCCTCTCGAGGGGGGGCTACCCCATCTGGCTCAACGACAAAGACGCTGCCGAGCTGGGCATCCGCGACAACGACTGGGTGGAACTCTTCAACGACAACGGGGTCTTTGTGCAGCGCTGCATTGTTTCGGCCCGCATCCCCAGGGGCACGGTCTTCGTTTACCACGCTACCGAACGCACCCTGAGCATCCCCAAGTCGCCCCTGCGGGGCCAACGGGCCGGTATGAACAACTCCATCACCCGCGCCCGCCTGAAGCCCGTGCTGATGAGCGGCGGCTACGCCCAGTTCACCTACGCCTTCAACTACTGGGGGCCGGTGGGGGTCAACCGCGACACCTTCGTGTACGTGCGGCGGATTGAGGAGCCGAAATGGTGAGGATGTCTCAAGTCTCATGTCACAGGTCACAAAAGCTTTTTGTCATGCGACCTGCGACCTTTGACACCTCCGAAGGAGAACTATGAATGTACGTGCTCACATCTCAATGACCTTCCACCTCGATAAGTGCATCGGGTGCCACACCTGTTCGGTGGCCTGCAAAAACCTCTGGACCGACCGCAAGGGCACCGAGTACATGTGGTGGAACAACGTCGAGACCCGGCCCGGCACCGGCTACCCCACCGGCTGGGAAGACCAGGGGCGGTTCAAGGGGGGCTGGGAGAAGAAAAACGGGCAGTTGGAGCTCCGGCTTCATTCCCGTGCCCGCGGCCTGACCAACCTGTTTTATAACCCCGCCCTGCCTGAACTCGATGACTACTACGAGCCCTTCACCTTCGACTACCAGAACCTCTTCAGCGCCCCCGAGGGCGACGACCAGCCGGTAGCCCGCCCGGTCTCGATGATTACCGGCGAACCCATGAACCTGGAAGCGGGCCCCAACTGGGACGACGACCTGGGCGGAAGCAACCTCTATGCCCAGAACGACCCCAACTGGGCGGGCGTGGCCCCGGAGATTCAGGCCCAGATGGCCGAGATTGAGCGGGTGGCCTTCAACTACCTGCCGCGCATCTGCAATCACTGCCTGAACCCGGCCTGTGTGGCGGCCTGTCCCAGCGGGGCGATTTACAAACGCGCCGAGGATGGGGTAGTGCTGGTCAACGAGAACAAGTGCAAGGGCTGGCGCATGTGTGTGGCGGCCTGCCCCTACAAGAAGGTCTACTACAACTGGGCCACCGGCAAGAGCGAGAAGTGCATCCTGTGCTTCCCCCGCCTCGAGACCGGCCAGGCCCCGGCCTGCTTCCACTCCTGCGTGGGCCGCATCCGCTACCTGGGGGCCATCCTCTACGACGCCGACCGGATTGCCACGGCTGCGAACGCCGAAACCCAGGAACTGGTGCAGGCCCAACTGGACGCGATCCTCGACCCCTTCGACCCCCAGGTGATTGCGGCGGCCAAGGCCAACGGCCTGGGCGAGGACTGGATCAAGGCCGCGCAGGCCTCGCCCGTGTACAAGTTTGTGAAGGTGTGGAAGCTGGCCCTGCCGCTACACCCCGAGTATCGCACCATGGCCATGCTCTTCTACATCCCCCCGCTCTCGCCCATCGTGAGCAGCATCGAAGAGGGGCTGGTGCGGCTCGAGCTCCCGCCCGAAAAGGTAGATTTTGAGCTGTTCAATCACCTGGAAAAAGCCCGCCTGCCCCTGGAGTATCTGGCCAACCTGTTCGCAGCGGGCAATGTGGAGGTCATCAAACCCATCCTGCGCAAGCTGCTGGCAGTGCGCATCTACAAGCGCCGTCAGAGCGTGGAAGGAAGCATAGACCCGGCCACCCTGAACATCGTGGAGGCGGCAGGCACCACCCCCGAGGAGATCGAGGCCATTTACCAGCTCACCACCAAGCCCACCCTACAGGAGCGCTTTGTGGTGCCGCCCTACCACCGCGAGATGGCCACAGAAGTCTGGAACGACCCCCTGGCACATAAGGGGGAGACGGGGGTCGGGTTTATCGAGTTGCCCGTGAGGGGGGATTAGCCGTGAAAGAACTGCTGGAAACCCTGGCGCTCGCTTATCAATACCCCACTGCTGGCTCTACAAAAGCGCTCTGGGAGCGGGTCAATGCTTTGCCGAAGACTCGAGCCAAAGATTTACTCGAGCGCTTCCTGGGGGCCATCTCCGAACTCAGGCTCTCGGAACGGGAGGAGCTCTACACCCGCACCCTCGAGCTCACCCCCCTCACCGCGCCCTACATCGGCTACGCGGTCTATGGCGAGGACTACCGGCGCGGGCGCTTGATGGCCGAGCTCAACGCGGCGTACCAGGCGCTTGGCGTAGACCCGGCAGGCGAGATACCCGACCACCTGATCCCGGTGCTGCGCTACCTGGCCGTGGCCGAAACCCCTCTACCCGAGCTTTTACAACTCCTGGGGCCGGCCCTGCACCAGATTATCCACACGCTCAAGACCCTCGAGCCAAAGAACCCCTATCTGCTACTTCTGGAAGGGACGCTCGAGGCGGTCAAACCCTATACCCAGCTGGCTGCGATGCCTGAGCAAACCTCTCCGCTTCCCGTCGTGATGGGCTCCTTGGTGCGCAATCTCCCGTTCTGGAAGGGAGGTAACGAATGAACTGGAATATCCTCTTGTTTCAGGTGTTTCCCTATGTGGCCCTGGCCCTTTTGGTCATCGTCAGCTTTCAGCGGATGCGGGGCAAACCCTTTAGCGTTTCTAGCTTGTCCAGCCAGCTCTTAGAACGCAAGTTGCTCTACTTTGGCTCGGTGCCCTTTCACTGGGGCGTGCTGATCATCTTGCTGGGGCACCTGGCTGCGCTGTTGGTTCCGCAGGGGCTCTTGCTGTGGAATGCAGTGCCGATGAGGCTGTACCTGCTCGAGATCACCGGCCTGGCCCTGGCCTTCTGGACCCTGGGGGGGCTGTTGGTGCTGCTCTACCGCCGCCTTTCCAATCGGCGCATCCTGGCCGTAACCCGGCCCACCGATGTAATCGTGCTGCTGCTCCTCCTGGTCTCGATCCTCACCGGCATCCTGACCGCCGTGATGTACCGCTACGGCTCTTTCTGGTTTCCTTCGGTCTTTACCCCCTACCTCTGGTCTATCTTTACCCTGCGGCCCCGCCCTGAGCTGGTGGCCGACTTGCCCTTCTGGATTCAACTGCACGTCTTCAACTTCTGGGTGCTGCTGGCGGTCTTTCCCTTCACCCGGTTGATCCACATCATCACCGTACCGCTGGGCTACCTGTGGCGACCCTGGCAGCTCGTAATCTGGGTACGCAAGCCCCGCCGGCTGCAACCGGTTCCACCCGTTGCCCAACCGTACCCGACCACCGCTTCAGCCAAACCCCAGGCCGCCTTGCAAGACAAAGGAGGTGCATATGGTTCAGACTAGCGCCACGCCCAGCGCCTCCGAGCGCAAAGCGCGTCTGGAGGTGCTGACCCTTTCTACCCTCGGTTTTACCCTAATGTTCGCAGTATGGCTGATGTTTGGAGTACTGGGCATCCCCATCCGCAAGGAGTTCGGCCTGACCGACGTGCAGCTAAGCTGGCTCTCGGCGGTGGCCATCCTGAATGGCTCCCTGTGGCGGCTTCTGGCGGGCATCCTGACCGACCGCTATGGGGGCAAGGTGGTCTTCACGGCTATGCTCCTCTTTACTGCCATCCCGGCTTACCTGGTCTCTCAGGCCACCAGCTACCAGGCACTGCTCCTCTATGCCTTCCTGGTAGGTTTTGCAGGCAACGCCTTCAGCGTGGGCATCGCCTGGAACGCCGCCTGGTTCCCCCGCGAGCAGCAGGGCTTTGCCCTGGGGGTCTTCGGAGCCGGCAATGTGGGGGCCAGCGTGACCAAGTTTATCGGGCCGGCCATCATTGCCTCGGTGCCGGCAGCGGGCTACCTGGGCGGCCTGGTGCCGGGCGGCTGGCGTTTTGTGCCGTTCCTGTACGCCGTCTTGCTGGTCTTGATGGCCCTGGCTATGTGGCTCTTCACCCCCCGTATAGACCGCAAGCCGGGGCAGGGGCGGCCCTTCCTGGAAATGCTGCGTCCCCTGCGGAACATCCGGGTCTGGCGCTTCAGCCTCTACTACGTGGTGGTCTTCGGGGCTTATGTGGCCCTTTCGGCCTGGCTGCCCAAGTACTACGTGGACGTGTTTGGGCTGCCGCTGTACCAGGCGGCCCTCCTCACCGCGTTGTTCATCTTCCCGGCCAGCCTGCTGCGCCCGGTGGGGGGCTATTTCTCCGACCGCTACGGGGCCCGGCGGGTGATGTACTGGACCTTCGGCGCGATGCTCTTTGCCACCTGGCTTCTGTCCATGCCCGATGGGCACATTGTGCTGTACCTGCCCACCCGCCTCGAGCCCGACGGGATGCGCGAGGTGATGCACTACACCATGACCGTGTGGCCCTTCACGCTGCTGGTCTTCATCGTGGGGGTGGCTATGGGCATCGGCAAGGCCGCCGTGTACAAACACATCCCCGAGTACTTCCCCAAGGATGTGGGCGCGGTGGGCGGCCTGGTGGGCCTGCTGGGGGCACTGGGCGGATTCTTCCTACCACCGCTCTTCGCCTACGCCCAGTCCTGGACGGGGCTACCTCAGATGACCTTTGCAATTCTTTTCCTGCTGACCGCAGTGAGCGCAATCTGGATGCACCTGACCGTGATCTCGCTGCTCAACAAAGCCGCTCCACACCTCAAAGGTAAGTTCGAGCATCATCCTGAGGGGCACTGAGAAAGTCCATGCTACCCGAACCCGTACATACCCTGCTCCATAGCCACAATGAAGGGGCGGTCTTCCCTCCGTTCTCCCACCCCGAGCTGGCCGTGGTCACTTGTATGGATTTTCGCATCCACCTGCGGATGCCAGAGAACTTCGCCTTTGTGCTGCGAACCGGGGGTGCCAACCCCGAGCCGGTGGAGCCCTATCTGGCCTTTTCGGTGGCCCGCATGGGGATTCAGGCCATTGCCCTGATCGGACATACCGACTGCGCCATGCAGTACCCCGACCCCTATGTGCTGAACCACCTTCCCACCGATGAAGAACACATCCGGCGCTACCGCGCCCAGATTGCCGCTCTGGCCATCGGCGAGGTCGAGCTTTTTACCCGGAGGCAGGCCCGGAGGCTTGGCGAGCGGCTAGGGATACCCGTGGTGCCCTTGCTATACAGGGTAGAAGACCACCGCCTGGAATGCCTTGAAAAAACCTTGCTGGATTGCCCAAGCCAACTGATGGGCCTCGAGAGGAGTCTATGAACCCTTCCAAACCCTTTCCTTCTACCTGGCTTGCCCGATGGGAGCCCGAAGACCCCCAGTTTTGGGAAACCCAGGGCAAATCTTTGGCCTGGCGCACCCTCTGGATTACTACCTTCAACCTGACCCTGGCCTTCATCACCTGGTTTGTGGTGAGTGCGCTGGTGGTACGCCTGCCCAATGTGGGTTTTCAACTCAGCACCTCGCAGCTTTTCTGGCTCGCGGCCATGCCCGGCCTGGCCGGGGGCACTTTGCGCATTATCTGGACGTTTTTGCCCCCCATGCTGGGTACACGACACCTGGTCACCTTTTCAACCTTGCTGCTTCTAGTACCCCTGCTCGGCTGGGCCTGGGCCGTGCAAAATACCGCGACCCCCTTCTGGCTCCTGATGCTTCTGGCCTTCCTGGCCGGTATTGGCGGGGGCAATTTTTCGGGCTTCATGCCCAGCACCAGCTATTTCTTCCCCAAAAGGCTGCAGGGTACCGCCCTGGGCATCCAGGCTGGGGTGGGCAACTTTGGGGTCTCGGTGGTGCAGTTCGTGACCCCCTGGATCATCGGCTTTACCCTGCTGGGCTCGCTGCTGGGTGACCCCCAGACCTTCACTCGAGGCGAGGTCAGCAAGCCCATCTGGCTACAAAACGCCACACTGGTGTACGTGCCCCTGGTGCTATTGGGAGCACTGCTGGCCTGGGTCTGGCTCAAGAGTGTGCCGGTGCGGGCCAACTTCCGCGAGCAGTTCGACATCTTCAGCGATAAGCACACCTGGTTCATGACCAGCCTCTACATCATGACCTTCGGCTCCTTCTCGGGGTTTTCGGCCACCTTCCCGCTTTTGATTCGCACGGTGTACGGCAGGTTTGAAGGGGCCCCCGACCCCCTGGCCTTTGCCTTCCTGGGGCCGCTGGTAGGTTCCGTCATCCGGGTGCTGATGGGCCCCCTGACCGACCGCTACGGCGGGGCCATCTGGACGCAGGTGAGCGGTATTGGGTTGCTATTCTCAGGCCTGGGGGTGACCTTTTTCCTGCGCCCGACCTCCCTGGAACAGTTCCCCTGGTTTGTGATGTTCATGCTACTGGTCTTTCTCTTTGCCGGGATTGGCAACGCCAGCACCTTCAAGCAGATGCCCATGATCTTCGAACCGCGCAAGGCAGGCGGGGTAATCGGCTGGACCGGAGCCATAGCCGCCTATGGCCCGTTTGTGTTTTCCTCGCTGATTGGCGCGGTGATTGCCAGCACGGGCTCGGCCAGCGGATTCTTCTACGGTGCAGCTGTATTCTATGCCCTCAACATTGGGCTCAACTGGTATTACTACGCCCGCAAGGGCGCAGAAAAGCCCTGCTGAATTGCACCCCCAGCAGCACACCCTTCTTCGCAGGGCTGGTAGTCTGCTAGACATGCAGGCAGCTGAACCCAGGAACGCGGCGCGAGTCTTTTTGCTGGCAGGTCTGGTAGTGCTGTTTGGGCTGGGAAGCTATCTGGCCTGGGATATCAGCCGTTTACAGTCTGGATTGGTGCGCCCCTCGGGCCAGGCCCGCCAGGCTGCAGAGGCCCGTCTGGCTCAACTGCCCAGCTACCCCCCCATCCAGAGCTATCAGGGCTTTGGGGTGGAGTCCGACGGAATTGAAATCCGGGTATGGGCCGCCGAATCGAGCCACCCCGAGGCCCTGTTGCTGGTGCACGGTGCAGGGGGCGGGGCCTGGGTCTGGGAGGCTTTGCTACCCCGCCTGCGCCAGCAGTTCGATGTCTATGCGCTCTCGTGGCGCGGCCACTTCGATTCGGGCGAGGCCCGGGAGGGCAACCTCGAGCTCTACGCGCGCGATACAGGAGCAGTCCTGCGAGCCATCCGGCAGCGCAATCCGGGGCTGGAACGGATCCACCTGGTCGGGCATAGCTGGGGTGGGCCGGTAGCCATTGCCACCGCCCTGGCCAACCCCGAAGCTGTGGCCTCTGTTACCCTGCTGGCCCCAGTCTTACCGCTGGCCTATACCCCCGCCCAACGGTTTTTTTATCCCAACGTCATCCGGCCCATCGTGCGGCGGGTGCTGGAGGCCGGACGGGCCGGTGATAGCTTCAAGGGCATGTTTCTGGCCCGTTCCCAGATGCAGCGCTACCTCGAGGCCCACGCTGCCAAGCCCTACTCGGTAGAGAAGCCCGGCCTGCTGGCCGACGATGGCTTTCTGCCCGAACGCCAGGCTCTGCTCGTACGCAACAACGTGGAGCTGGTAAAGTTGCAGATTCCCCTGCACCTGGCCCTGGCCCGCTACGACAACGTGGTTCCTCCGCCCCGGGTGCGGGCCTGGGGGGTGGCCTGGAACAGTCCGGCTGAGGAGTTCGAAAGCGGACACTACCTCATGCTGGACGCCCGCTATCCAGAGGTTGCCGACTGGCTGCTTAAGCGCCTGGCCCGCCCCGCCCTGGTGGCTCGATAATAGTTCTCGTTTGCAATACTCGCAAATCCCGACAAACATACTTGATTTATTTTCTATAGCTTGTTAGTTTTGTGCATGCTATGGGCGAAATGTTGAGGCATTATCCACTATCCGACACCCATCTATCCGACACCCATTGCCAGTAGCAACGACACACTATTTCTATCCCCCGCTGTATGCCCGTTCCTTTTTCATGCCCAAATCCCCCCTCTCGCAGAAGGTAACCTGCCCGACTCGCAGGTTGCGCTCCATCTGGCAATGATTCCCAGCCTGACCAAATCCATTCCAAAATCACTCCTGGCCGTGGCTTTGCTGGTGGGTTCTGCGGTGATGTTACCGCTATTTTATCTGGTGCTGCGGGCTGCCCAGGCCGAACCCCAGCAACTGATTGAAATTGTCGTGCGCGAGCGCAACCTGCAACTGCTGGGCAACACCGTGGCACTCCTGGTTGGGGTAATTGCCCTGACCACAGTTTTGGCCCTGCCGCTGGCCTGGATCACGAGCCGCAGCGACCTGCGTGGCAAGCGCCTCTGGACGGTGCTGCTGGTGCTGCCGCTGGCAGTGCCAGGGTACGTGGGGGTCTTTGGGTTTTTTGGCGCTACCGGAGCCAACGGCTGGCTGGAAGACCTGCTGGGCTTTCCCTGGCCCCGGCCTACGGGCTACCTGGGGGCTTTGGGGGTCCTGACCCTTTTTACCTACCCTTACCTGTTTTTGAACCTGCGGGCGGCCCTCCTGGGGCTGGACTCGGGCCTCGAGGAGTCCGCGCGGAGCCTGGGCTACCGAAACTTCGAGGTCTTCTGGCGGGTGGTACTGCCACAGCTAAGGCCAGCGCTCTATGCAGGCTGGCTGCTGATTGGCCTGCATGTGCTGGGCGACTTTGGGGTGGTCAGCCTGGTGCGCTTTGAGACCTTTAGCTACGCCATTTACCTGCAATACTCGGCCTCCTTCGACCGGGTGTATGCGGCCTGGCTCTCGCTAATGCTCATTCTGCTCACCCTGAGCCTGCTCTGGCTCGAGGCCCGATTACTGAAAAACCTCTCCTTGAGCCGGGTGGGGCTGGGCAGTGCAAGGCGGCAGAACCCTGTTAAGCTAGGGGTCTGGTGGCTTCCTGCGCTGGCCCTGATAGGGGTGCCTCTCGTGGGAGCGCTGGTGGTACCGCTGACCTCCATTGTGTACTGGACGGTGCAATTCCCCAGCGATTACGTGAACGGGCTGCCAGGCATCCTGGAAGCCCTCCGCAACTCGGTACAGGCCGCAGCCCCGGCAGCCCTGGTAGCGGCCTTGCTGGCCCTGCCGCTGGCCTACCTGGGGGTGCGCTACCCCAGCCGGCTCTCGAGGCTGCTCGAGAGAGCCGCCTACATCGGCTACGCCACCCCTCCCCTGGCCTTTGCGCTGGCCCTGATTTTCTTCAGCCTGCGCGGGGTGCCCTTCCTCTACCAGACCCTGGCCCTGCTCGTGCTGGCGCTGGCCCTGCATTTTCTGGCCGAGGCCATTGGCCCCATTCGCAGCGCACTCTACCAGGCCCCGCCCCGCCTCGAGGAGGCCGCCCGCAGCCTGGGCTACAAGCCCTTGCAGGCTTTTCTCCGGGCCACCTTTCCCCTGCTCCGGCGCGGGGTGCTGGCCAGCATGGCCCTGGTGTTTTTGTCGGCAGTAAAGGAACTTCCCCTCACCTTCCTGCTGGCTCCGGTAGGTTACTCTACTCTTTCGACACGGATCTGGGGCTATACCTCCGAAGCCATGTTTTCCGAAGCGGCCCCCTATGCCCTCCTGATCGTGCTCTTTGCCGCCTGTCCCTTATACCCATCTCCGAGC